>CANHNG010000139.1 GCA_947461915.1 Flavobacteriaceae bacterium | reverse complement strand
TTTTGCTCAAGGCACGGTCTGTCGAAAATATTTGTTATACCATTGGCGTGAACAGAATTGGCTTTGATGATACCAATTTTGAATACAACGGACATTCACAAGCAGTGGATTTTCTTGGAAAATATATACTTGAACCGCAAGACACCGAAGGGGTTTTCATAACACAATTAAACAAAGAAAAACTGCTTGAAACCAGAAAAAAACTAGGTTTTCTAAACGACAGGGATTCTTTCGAACTAAAACCCAATGGATGATTTACCTTTATTCTTTTTATCCTCCTTTATTTCGGTTCGGGGGTATAAGGAATATTCACATCAAAAACTTGTTCCACATCCCAATTAGCACGAACATCAATGGGTTTCGAAAAATAAACCACTTCCTCGGCTTGCCGTTTTTCTATATAACTGCCTGAATCCCATTCTTTGTTTTTGTTATCATCATAAATCAACCGAAGTGTAAAAAGGGAAGGTTCAACCAAATTGAATTCGACTTTAGTGTTGCTTTCGGAGTATTCCGTTGCGAGTATATCCCCTTTTTCGTTAGTCAATTCAACAATCACAGGAAAACGTTTTATGTTTTGTAGACTTACGGTTAGATTTCCATAATCGGCTAACTCTTTTGTCCCCAGTTTATAAATCAGGGAGTCATTTGCCCGTTCCAAATAATCTGTCAATGCACCAGGCATTATGCTGAAAGTATATTTTTCTGAAGGCTCCTTCTTGAAATCAAAACTCAATTGCTGGTTGAAATCATCATATTCCGTTTTAAAATCCACGGCGACAGAATCTTTATTGAAGAGTTTTATTTTTGAATTGTCAAATCTAGTTAATGGCGTAGCAGTTTCTATAGTAAATCGCTCCCTGAAATTTAAAATGCTATTTTGAACAGCACTAATTTTTAAGCTGTCTTTTTTCTGGGTTTTAATTTTAAAAGTAAAATCCCCTTTATATTTGTCTTTGGCCACAGCCAACTGCAACGAATCTACTTTTAAAGGTTTAAACCAAATTTGAAGCGAGTCTTTCTTTGGAAACTTAGTTGTAATTGACGGTAAAATTTCCGCGCCGTTTTTTAGTGTAATTTTTGAATCTTTCGCTACTCCTTCATACGGAAGTATTAATTTGTTTTCTGAGGGTTGAATAGGTTTGAATGCTTTAAAAGGAAGCACTTCCTTAAATAATTTTAACTCAAAAAGCGAATCATTCGGAATTGAAATAAACTGTTTTCTGAATCCAATTTTATCTTTTTCGGGATTAAATTTAATATTCGAATTGTAATCTTTCATCGCTACCAGAAGATATTTTCCAGCTTTTAAATTCTCTAATTTAAAAGTTTTCAAGCTATCCAAAGTATTGGTGATATACCTTGGATTTTCATTATACACAACAGAATCCTTGAATTTATCATTTACATCATAGAGCATTACCGAGACAAATGACTCCACTTCTTTGTTGTAAGCGTCTTTTATAGATCCACCAAGAGTTAATGAATCAATATATGTACCTGTCGAAAACACATATTTGAACTGATTGAAAGGGTTTCCCTCATTGTTGTCTTCGATGCTTTGTCCAAAATTGAAGCTATAAGTGGTATTGGGTTGTAGCGTATCATTTATCTTTATGGTAAGATATTTACTTACATTCGTCGGCAATAACAAGGGTTCATTTTTCATTGGCGGCGAAATAATCAATTGCTTTCTCAAGTCTTTCAACTTGATATACTCGTCAAAAGTCAATTTAATTTCGTTGCCTTTAAAGTTGGTACTAAAGTTTTTTGGAAAACTCATTTTCAAAACGGGAGCGATTGTGTCTTTCAAACCGCCGGTAATAGACCCTCTTTTGGCACAACTTACCAGTATTAACACAAGCAAAAACAGAATATATTTAAAATTGTTTTTGAACATAATTTTTGAAAATTTAGACGCCACAAAATAACAATTATATTCGCTGTAAACGAAATGTTTTTATAAGAATTAGTATTTGCATTCCATTTGGACTTGATAGGTTTTAAAACCTGTCAGGTCTTGTTGAAACTAATCAAGAATGCGCCATCGCCATACAAACAATACTAATTTTGGCCCCAGGTATTTTCAGCAATGCGTGTGAGCAAGCTTCCAATGTCGAGCCTGTCGTTATAACATCGTCTATCAACAAAAAATGTTTGTCATGGTCTTTCTTAGTAAAAATGACATCAAAAATGGTTTCGATTCCATCACTTCGATTCAATAAGTTTTTCTTGGATTGGGTTTTGGAGTAAATATTTCGAACCAATAAATTTGGATTATATGAAATATTCAAATTTTTAGAAAGGGATAATCCAAAATTGGTCACCTGATTGTAACCCCTTTCTCGAAGTTTTCTTTTATGCAAAGGCACGGGGATGATTTCGTCCACGGATCGAATTATTTCAAAATTTTTTAAATCTTCGGCATACCATTCTCCCAAAACAGTTCCTATTTCTTCTTGTCCTTTGTATTTCAAGTTGTGAATTAATTCCTGAACGATGCCTCGTTTATGAAAATACAACAATGCCGAGGCATATTCTACTGGGATTCTGCCGTAAAACTTTTTGAAAGCCTCGTTTTCTAGATTCAAATGGTGATTCGTCAGCGGAATATTGTGTCTACAAAGTGTGCAAATCTCGTTTTCATTCCACAATAAAAACGAATGACATCCTACGCAAACAGGTGGGAAAAATAAATTGACAAGGCTTTTGAACATTTAATCAGCGATTTATTTATAAAAATAAGGAAATCAGTGCTTCAAACTTCAAGAAATTCCTTTTTTTTATGTTCACTTTTTATATTTTTGCACCACTATGGCAAAACAAGAAGATTTATTCAAAAATGTAGTTTCGCACGCAAAAGAGTATGGATTTATTTTTCCATCAAGCGAAATATACGATGGTTTAAGTGCAGTCTATGATTATGCACAAAACGGAGTCGAATTAAAAAAGAACATACGCGAATATTGGTGGAAAGCGATGATTCAAATGAACGATAACATCGTTGGACTTGATGCTGCAATATTGATGCACCCTACAACCTGGAAAGCTTCTGGTCACGTGGACGCTTTCAATGATCCGTTAATTGACAACAAAGATTCTAAAAGAAGATATAGAGCCGATGTCTTAATTGAAGATTATGCGGAAAAGCTGAATCAAAAAGCAATCAAGGAAATCGAAAAAGCACGTGCTCGTTTTGGAGACGCTTTCAACGAACAGGAATTTGTAACCACAAACGCAAGAGTTATGGAATACAAAGCCAAAGAAAGAGAAGTTCTAGAAAGAATGGCTCGTTCTTTGGGCAACGAAGACTTGGAAGATGTAAAAGCATTAATCGAAGAATTAGAAATTGCTTGCCCGGAATCAGGCTCCAGAAATTGGACAGAGGTGCGTCAGTTTAACCTGATGTTCGGTACAAAATTGGGTGCTTCTGCTGATACAGCAATGGATTTATATTTGCGTCCTGAAACTGCCCAAGGTATTTTTGTCAATTTCTTGAATGTTCAAAAATCAGGAAGGATGAAAATTCCTTTTGGAATTGCACAAACCGGAAAAGCGTTTAGAAACGAAATTGTTGCGAGACAATTTATTTTCCGTATGCGGGAATTCGAACAAATGGAAATGCAATATTTTGTAAAACCAGGCACGGAAATGCAATGGTACGAACACTGGAAAACGGCTCGTTTGAACTGGCATTTATCCCTTGGTCTAGGAAAAGAAAATTACCGTTTCCATGATCACGAAAAATTAGCGCATTATGCCAATGCCGCTGCCGATATTGAGTTTAACTTCCCTTTTGGATTCAAGGAATTAGAAGGGATTCACTCTCGTACAGATTTCGATTTGAAAGCCCACGAAAAGTTCTCCGGTAAAAAAATGCAATATTTCGATACGGAAACAAATGCCAATTATACGCCTTATGTTGTTGAAACTTCAGTAGGATTGGATAGAATGTTCTTGGCTATTTTTGCCACTTCCTTAAAAGAAGAAACGTTGGAAGATGGTTCTACAAGAACTGTTTTAAGTTTGCCAGCGGTGCTTGCGCCAACAAAAGCTGCCGTTTTACCTTTGGTAAAAAAAGACGGATTACCAGACATAGCGCATCAAATTATTGAGGATTTACGATGGGATTTCAATGTGGCGTATGACGAAAAAGATGCTGTTGGAAGACGTTATAGAAGACAAGATGCATTAGGAACTCCATTTTGCATTACTGTAGATCATCAAACCATCGAAGATCAAACGGTTACTATTCGTCACAGAGATTCGATGAAACAAGACCGTTTAAAAATCGCTGATTTGAAATCAATTATCGAAAATGAAGTTTCGATGAAAAACTGGTTGATGAAAATGTAATGTTTCGATTGATTTATATCAAGAAAGGCTTCTCAATCGGGAAGCCTTTCTTATTTAAAATCACTTACTCGCTGTGTTTTATCGGAATTAATTGTAATTTGTGTGTAATGTATTAACATTTGTTTGCAAAATATCAACAACCAACATGAAAAATGCATCAAATGTTTACTTTTAGCTTGTTAAATAGAGATGTTTCTTAAATAAATAAACGTTTTTATTTAATTAGTTTCCCAAAACTACCGAATGACTTTTAATTTTAGAGCGCAGTTGCACTTTGAATATCTAATGCTATGGCTAACAAATTAGGTCAAGCCATTGATAAATTACCCGTACATTATTATTGACGACGATCAAGAAAGTGTTTTGAAAACAAAAGCAATTGCTGACAGTTTTTCGGAGCTTGATTTCGTGGCATCGGCTAACAACTACGCTGATGGTTTAAACTTAATACTAGAACACACTCCAAAATTAATTTTTTTCGAAATTGACCCAATTGACAAAAAATGTAATTTATCATTGTCGCTAATCAGTGAGTTATATCGATATTTGAAAGTGATTCCTAAAATCATTATTACCACTACCAAGAAAGATTTGGCCTTCGAGGCCATACAATATGAAGTGGCGGATTATATGATTAAACCGGTGCAACGGATTGATTTGATAAAATCGATTTTAAAATTGAAAAAATCGATTGGAGAAGACGAAGTCTTCATAGGTCAAAACTCCGTTTTTGATAATGACCCTAAATCAATAGTAGCTACAAGTCCCGCTCAATCTGGACAGAAAGAAATTTCAACTACAGAACAACCTCTTATAATATGTATAAAATCATACGGGGATTATAGGTATATTGATGCCAAAGATATATGCTATTTCCAGGCGGATAATAATTCTACCGACATTCACTTAAATAATGGCGAAATGGTTACTGCTTTCAAAACATTGAAACATTTTGAAGGTATTTTGTCTCATCCTTTTGTTAGAATTCATAACAGTTATATTGTAAATCGCAATTATATTTCCAGAATTCATACCGGAAATGCGGTATGTTACATTAAAAATACCCCCATAAAACTGCCTTTCTCTAAATCCTATAAAGGGAATGTTGATCTTATTATTTCCGATTTTTCCAATGGGAATTACTTAGAAATTTAAAAAACTACCATCTACCATAATTTGATAGTCATTCACTATCAAACGACTATATTCTACCACAAACGCTCGTTTTTACTACAAA
>CANHNG010000138.1 GCA_947461915.1 Flavobacteriaceae bacterium | reverse complement strand
TGAATGTAGATGCCAGAGGAGAATTATTGGGCGAATTTCGTCCAAATGACAAGATATTGGTGATTTCACAAACCGGGAAATTGAAAGTCATCACTCCGGAATTATCCACACATTTCGATGAAGACATGGTGGTTTTGGAGAAATGGCATTCTAAGAAACCAATTTCAGCTATTTATTATGATGGCGAAAAAGAGCGCTATTACGTAAAACGCTTCTTGGTGGATACCGAAGGAAAAGAAGAAACCTTTATCACGGAACATCCTAAATCACAATTGGAAATTGTCTCGACCGATTATCGCCCGATGGCCGAATTGGTTTTCACGAAAGTCAAAGGGACACAAAAAGAAAATCAAACGGTAGATATTGAAAATTTTATAGCCGTTAAAGGATTGAAAGCACTCGGAAATCAATTGACCACGGATAAGTTGAAACAGATTAATTTACTCGAGCCATTGCCTTACGAAGAACCGGAAGAAGTTATTCCCGAAGAATCAGAAGTCGCAATTGATAATGAAATTTCAGAGGAGGACATTCAATCCGATGGGGACGGACAAATCACTTTGTTTTAAAAATCACGAGGTATTTTATTCAAATTTAGAAGCAAATTCCATAAATTTGGCCACTTAGCTAGTGTGAATTTGTGGAATCTATTTCCATTTTTGATTAATTTATTTCTTTTTTCTTATCGACTTTCATATTCAAAATTTCCACCAAAAGAGAAAAAGAAATCGCAAAATACAAATAGCCTTTTGGTACAGGAGTAACGTGGTTTCCAAATACTAAAGCATTCGATAAATGGGCGCTTTCGGTGACCAGCATAAACCCAATCAAGATTAAAAAAGACAATCCTAAAATTTGGATTGAAGGATGTTTGTTTACAAAAGATCCCACAGGAACGGCGAATTGCATCATTATCAATACTGAGATAATTACCGCTGCGATCATAATGTATAAGGCACCAGCAACGCCATTTGTCATTCCCACGGCAGTTAGAATACTGTCAAAAGAAAAAACCAAGTCAATTAATATTATTTGAAGAATTACACTTCCAAATGATTTAGTGGCGGATTGTTTTAGTTCCTTTTCTTCTTCTCCTTTTAGGTCCACTTTTTCATGTATCTCTTTGGTACTTTTATAAATCAAGAACAATCCGCCCAAAAACAGAATTACACTTTGACCTGAAATTTGAGCATTTAGCCAACTGAAATTAATTGTAAACCAGGGCTCTTTCATGGCTATCAAGATGGTAATTCCAAAAAGCAATACAATTCGCATAAACATAGCTAAAAACATTCCAATTTTTGTGGCTTTTTTTCTATGTTCTTCGGGTAATTTCCCCGTAACAATCGATATGAAAATGATATTGTCGATTCCCAATACAATTTCTAGAAAGGTTAATGTTAATAAGGCAATCCAGGCATCTGGGTTTAAAAATACTTCCATTTTTTCGTTGTGAATTATAATTTTTAATTATTCTGAAACCTTTTCTACCGTTCCGCGTTGTTTGGCATCACTGCCTACGATTCCAAATTCAAAGATATATGAATTCTTTGTGGTTGTCAAAATTTTCATCATAATTGCTTTTTTTTCCACCATATTCTTTGGGTGAATTTTCTGTAAAACGTATTCACAATCATTAACCCATCGAATCCTTGACGTATCTGTTTTGCCTTCAAAAGTCTCAATTTCAATGCTATCATTGCGTTCAAAAACAGTTGTTTTTTTTACGCCTTCCACTTTGTATTCAAATTTGAATTTCCCGGTTTTAAAATCCTTGCAATTGTGTTCTGTATTATAACAGGACAATAGTGTTAGGAGTAGTAGAAGAACGATTGTTTTTTTCATTTTTATTTGTCTTTGCGAAATATGACGCAATCATTTTTTTTAATGTTAAAGGAAGAGATTTACTCAATTTTAATATCATATTTGTCTAAAAGTCCCACAATTCCTTGGGTCGAAAATTTGGCTTTTTTCATTGGATTGAATTCAGGGTCAATTTTGTAATTGTGCGCAGTCCTGAAATCAACTCCTGCTAATTGAGTATCATTAAAGATGGCATTGTCCAAATTACAGTTTTCAAAAACCGAATTCGTAAGGTGAGTTCCAATAAAAGAAACTTCTTTCATCGAGCAAGAATTGAACTTCGTTTTCGGCATCTTCTTGTTGGCAAAAGAGGAATAATCTGAAACGCAATCTTGGAAGCTTACGCTAAACAAGAAATCATTACAAGTGTGGAATTGGATTCCCAGCAATTTACAATTTATGAAATGAATCGATTTCAAACTTGTTCCAGCGAATTGTGTCATCGAAAGATTACAATCAATGAACTCGCAATCCATAAAACTGTTGTTCGAGAAATCACTATTCGAGAAATCGCAATTCTTAAAAATGCAATCTTCAAATTCCCGGTTGTTGATTTTGGTATTGATAAAGAGATCTTTTTCGAATGTTTTATTGGTATAAAGCAGATTTTCCATTAATCGTTAAATAAACTTTTCATAATGGTTTTCAAACCCCAAAACATCAAAAAAATTGCCGTGAAACAAATGATAATCCCTACCGCCAAAACCAAATAATGCCAGTTATTTTGCTTGTTGATAAAAGCGTTGTAAATTACCGTTGGGCCTATAAATAGTAATGGCAAAGCCCAGGCCATGTATTTGATTCCTTTGTATAAAAGTGTTTGCTTGGTTGCCATCTTTTAAAGTAAGTCCTTTTTTTAGTTGATTTTATTCATGGAAGCTGACGAATGTTTCCTTTATAAAATTTGATGACAAATATATTAAAATTGAGAAGAGTTGTGCCATAAATTAGGAACAAGTTAGGGTAAAGTGTTTAGAATAGGAGTTGCATCAAAACGGAATCCAGCCAGCGATCGAATTTATACCCCGATTCCTTAATGATACCCACGGTTTTAAAACCAAATTTCTCGTGAAATACCACACTGCATTGATTTTCAGAATCGATAACGCCAATCATAGTATGGATTTTTTGTTTTCGGGCTAAATTAATCAATTCTTGAAGTAGTTGTTTGCCAACGCCATTGCCATGAAAATCTTCACTAACATAAACAGAATGTTCCACCGTAAATTGATACGCTTCCCTAAACCGAAATTCGCTATACATTCCGAAACCAACAACTATTCCATCAAGTTCGGCCACAATCACGGGAAATTTTTTGTTTATTTTCTCTTCCAAAATGGTTTTTTGTTGCTCATAACTTCTGATGTTGTAATCGTATAAGGAAGTTGAATGTAAAATATTGTGGTTTACAATATCTAAAATTGCTTGGGTATCATCGGTTTTGTAGGGTCTAATGTTGATTGCCATTTTGTTAAATATTTCTCTTCAAAAGTATGAAAAACTTGTTCGAAAAGAATGAATTCGGTCGCCAAGTTTGTAACTTTGCCTTTTAGGTTAAAACCTCTAACTTATAACTTCCAACTTTAAAAATGGTTTACCCAAAAATCCCATTAGCGCAAAGCATCATCGAGATTTGTCTTGCTAAAGGAATAAAAAACATAGTGATTTCCCCAGGTTCACGAAACGCGCCGTTAACCATAGGTTTTGTGAATAATCCTGAATTCAATTGTTACAGTATTGCCGATGAGCGATGTGCTGCTTTTTTCGCACTTGGAATCGCACAGCAAACCCAGAAACCAACTGCTGTTGTTTGTACATCGGGTTCGGCATTGCTAAATTACTATCCTGCTTTTGCCGAAGCATTTTACAGCCAAATCCCATTGATTGTGCTCTCTGCCGATAGGCCACAAAGTAAAATTGATATTGGAGATGGGCAGACCATCCGACAGGAAAATGTGTTTAAAAATCATTCGCTGTATAATGCTAATTTAACCGAAACAGCCTCGGTCGAAAATGATTTAAAAATCAACAAGGCTATAAACATTGCTTCCGCCCAAAAAGGTCCGGTTCACATCAACGCACCCTTTGAGGAACCTTTATATCAAACGGTTTCTAAACTGGAAGTTGATGTGACGATTTCGGCTTTCGCCAAAAGACAGAAGAAATTATCAATGGATGTTATTATAGAACATGCTGCTATTTGGAACGCTTCAAAAAAGAAATTGATTCTAGTTGGAGAAAATAAACCGAATAAGATGGATGCTGAAATTATTGAATCCTTAGCCAAAGATGATTCGGTTGTCGTGATGACCGAAACCACCTCAAATCTGCATCATTCTTCATTTCTTAATAATATCGACACCATAATTACGCCTTTTTCTAATGAAGAATTTAAGGATTTTCAGCCCGACATCTTAATTACTTTCGGCGGAATGGTAGTTTCTAAAAGGATAAAAGCATTCTTGCGAAAGTACCAACCAACGCATCATTGGCACATTGATACATTAAGAGCCTATGATACTTATGGTTGTTTGACCCAACATTTCAAGGTCAATCCAAATCAATTTTTTAACCTGTTTTTGCCTCACGCTGTTCCCATTCAAAGTGATTACCGCTCCACCTACGAAGAAGTGGCTGTTTTGCGAAAAAGAAAGCATCAGAAGTATTTAAAATCCATCCCTTTTTCGGATTTCAAGGCTTTTGAAAAAATAATTCCTTCCCTGCCGCAAGGTTGCATGTTGCATTTAAGCAACAGTTCTGCTATTCGATATGCACAATTGTTTGACCTGAATTCTTCGATTACTGTTTTTTGCAATAGAGGGACAAGTGGTATAGACGGCAGTACTTCAACAGCTATTGGTGCAGCTGTGGCCAATGTAAAACCCGCCATTTTGATTGCCGGAGATATTGGTTTTTTTTACGATAGCAATGCCTTATGGAACGAGTATATTCCGAAAAACTTCAAGATTATTTTGATTAATAACGGAGGCGGAGGGATTTTTAGGATTTTGCCTGGACATGAAGAAACGCCAGTTTTCAACAAATTTTTCGAAACTTCCCATTGCTTCACAGCAAAACAATTGTCAAAAATGTATGGATTTGAGTACAGTATAGCCAGTGACGAAACCAGTCTTTCAAAAGGTTTAAATACCTTGTATGCACAAAATGATAAACCCAGTATTTTAGAAGTTTTTACTCCAACAAGAGAAAATGAAAAAATTTTGTTGCAGTATTTTCAGGAGTTAGTTCGGTAAAACGTAATCATACTAGAATAAAAACTAGGAATTTAAAGTTCTTTTTATAGCTTCGTTCCTATGCTGTCTTACTTTTCTCCTTAATCTCTTTCTATTGGATTTGGAGATTAATTTAATCGTTTTGGAGACTAAGAATAACAGTAAAACTAATAATGTGATAATGAGCAAAAAAATAAAAATGACGGAAAAATAATCAAACAATGTTTCCATAATAATTTAAAATAAGCTGTTAAAAAAATCAAATATATAAAAAAAGTTATATTCCAAAGAGTTTTTCATAAAATTTTACAATTCACTTTTCATATTTGTATCTTTGCTCCTCAAAATAGTAGACTTCAATAAAATGATTAAAATAGGAAAATACAATACGCTTACCATTTTACGCGACACCAAGGTGGGTTTGTTTCTGGGGAATCCAACAGAGGATCCAGAGGGAATTCACGATATTCTTTTGCCCAATAAATATGTTCCAAACGAATTTGAAATT
>CANHNG010000137.1 GCA_947461915.1 Flavobacteriaceae bacterium | reverse complement strand
ATCCTGCAACATTTGGAAGCTTTAGAACCTAAAGATGTGTATGAAAAAGGCAAAGCGCGTTTTCCTGTTCAAACCGTAATTCGACCAAAAACAGAGCAATACCACGATTTTAGAGGCTATGCCGGAAAACTATACGGAAACAATATTAAAGTGGGCGATGCGGTAACGGTACTTCCTTCTTTGACGGAATCCGTAGTAACCAACATTCACTTTTTTGACCAACAATTTGATGAAGCAACCGCTGGTTCTTCTATCACATTGGAATTAGAAAATGATATCAATGTCACTAGAGGAGACATGATTGTAAAATCGAGTGAACTTCCTAAAATCGAAAAAGACATCAATACAACGATTTGTTGGATGGACAGTAAAAAATTGGTTCCAGGAGCAAAATATTTCGTGCAACACAACACGAATAGAGTTTTGGCGAAAATCGAGAGCGTGAAAAATATTATTGCAACTGATTTTTCAGGAACAAAAGAAGCTAGTCAATTGGCGATAAACGAAATAGGTGAAGTAAATATTAAATTGAGCAAAGCCATTTATTTTGACGCCTATAATGACAACAAATCGAACGGGGCTTTTATTTTAATAGACGCTGCAACAAACACAACTGCGGGAGTTGGTTTTATCCGATAAAAAAAATTAACTATTGGCTTTTAGCCATTAGAAATTAGAAAAAATACGATAACAAAAAAGCTATTAGCCAAAAGCAAGAAAAAGATGGAAAGTTTTAGAACAGAAATAGAAAATCCGATTGTCCAAAAAGACATCATCGATTTAGAGAAAAAAATTGCCTTATTCCGTGACGGAAAAATTGATGATGAACGTTTCCGAAGCCTTCGTCTGGCTAGAGGAGTTTATGGTCAACGTCAGGAAGGGGTTCAAATGATTCGTATCAAATTACCATTTGGAAAAGTCACAAGCGAACAATTGTTGCGTATCACTAAAGTTTCTGACGAATATTCAACGGGACGTTTACATATTACAACGCGTCAGGATATTCAAATTCACTACGTGAGTTTAGATAGAACCCCACAACTTTGGGCTGAATTAGAAAAAGATGATGTTACGCTTCGGGAGGCATGCGGCAACACGGTAAGAAACATTACCGCCAGTGAAACTGCAGGAATCGATACAGAAGAACCTTTTGATGTGTCGCCTTATGCACACGCACTGTTCCAATTTTTCTTAAGAAACCCGGTTTGTCAAGAAATGGGACGTAAATTCAAAATGTCGTTTTCCTCTTCGGATAAGGACACTGCTTTGAGTTATTTACATGATTTAGGATTTATTCCAAAAGTGGTAAACGGAGAAAGAGGATTCAAAGTAATGTTGGGCGGTGGATTAGGTTCACAACCACACCATGCTGAATTGTTATCTGAATTTATTCCGGTAAACCAAATTATCCCAACAACCGAAGGAGTTTTGAGAATATTTGACCGTTACGGCGAAAGAGCCAAACGTTTGAAAGCCCGTATGAAATTCTTAATTAAGGAAATTGGTAGAGAGGAATTTTTAAGATTGATTGACGAAGAGAAAAAAGCGTTATCCTATCAAACTGTTGAAATCGACACTACCGCTTTTGACGGTGAAATTCCTGCCCCATTATTGGAGGCTCCAAAAGTAGCAATAGACGACATTGCCGCATTCGAAGCTTGGAAAAAATCGAATGTGATTTCCCAAAAACAGTCTGGCTATGTAGCGATTGGAATCAAAGTGGCTTTAGGGGATTTTTATACCGACAAAGCAAGATCATTGGCGCAACTAATAAAAAATTATGCGGCTAATGAATTGCGTTTTTCTCTAAGACAAGACATTTTGATTCGTCATGTAAAGGAAGAAAATCTGCCATTTTTCTACCAAGAATTAGCCAAATTGGATTTTGTGACTTTAGGATACAATACTATTGGTGATATTACCGCTTGTCCAGGAACGGATACCTGTAATTTAGGAATTGCGAGCAGCACGGGAATTGCGACGGAACTAGAGCGTGTTTTAGCAACAGAATACCCACAATACAGCAACAATCGGGAAATAGCCATTAAAATCAGTGGGTGTATGAATGCCTGTGGACAACACAATATGGCCGAAATTGGTTTTCAGGGAATGTCTATCAATTCAGGAAAATTAGTGGCGCCAGCACTTCAGGTATTATTAGGGGGCGGTATTTTAGGAAATGGCGAAGGAAGATTTTCTGATAAAGTAATCAAAATCCCAAGTCGTAGAGGACCGGACGCCTTGCGTTTTATCTTAAATGATTTTGATGCAAATGCCAACGGACAATCATTCTTGAATTATTATGATGCCAAAGGGGAGAAATATTTCTATGAATTTCTAAAACCATTAGCCGATATAACCAACCTTACCGAAGCGGACTTTGTAGATTGGGGAAATGCCGATAACTACGTAAAAGCAGTTGGTGTTGGGGAATGCGCAGGTGTGGTTATTGATTTGGTTGCGACTTTGATATTTGAAGCCAAAGATAAAATGACTTTTGCCCAGGAAGCCTTCGAAGATCAAAAATGGGCAGATGCCATTTATTTGGCCTATGCTGGATTTGTAAATGGAGCTAAAGCCTTATTGCTTTCTGAAGATCAAAAAACGAATCACCACGCAGGGATAATCGATTTATTTGACACGGTTTTTATCGAAAGCAAAAAAATCGAGTTGGATTCGTCTTTCAAGGATTTGGTTTACCAAATCAACAAAAACGAACCTTCTGCTGAATTTGCCAAAAAATACATTCAAGAAGGGGTTACTTTTTTTGAAAACATCGAAAATTATAGAGCCAAAGATTTAGCAAATGAATAAACATATTCAACCCAAAGTAACTTTAGTGGGCGCTGGCCCTGGAGATCCGGATTTACTCACTCTGAAAGGAGTAAAAGCACTTGCTGAAGCGAATGTGGTGTTGTATGATGCCTTGTCTAATGAGGAATTATTGGTGCATGCCCCGAAGAAATCCATAAAAATATTTGTGGGTAAAAGGATTGGCTTCCACGAATATTCTCAAGACCAAATCAATCAACTGATAGTTGACAATGCACTTACTTATGGAAATGTAGTGCGGCTAAAAGGAGGCGATTCTTTTATTTTTGGACGAGGAAGTGAAGAAATTGAATATATTGAAAGTTTTGGAATTCCCACTTTTGTTGTACCTGGTCTTTCCTCATCAATTGCGGTGCCTGCAAACCAAGGGATCTCTTTGACTAAAAGAGGGGTTTCCGAAAGTTTTTGGGTCATCACAGGAACCACATCCGACAGGAATTTGTCCAATGATGTGGCTTTAGCGGCAAAATCATCGGCAACAGTAGTGATTTTGATGGGAATGAGTAAATTGGCACAAATTGTTTCTTTATTCCAAAAAGAATCCAAAGGGGAAACTCCCGTGGCGATTATCCAAAACGGTACAATGCCCAACGAAAAAGTAGGCATCGGAACCATAAATTCTATTTTGCAAGTAGTAAAGGAACATCAACTAAGTTCTCCTGCGATTATTGTAATAGGAGAGGTGGTAAGCGAAAGAAACAGGTTAAAAGGTTATTACGAAGAATTTGCATTCAATAAAGTTTGTGCCAGAGACTAATGGAAGAAAGCAAAACTTTTTCCAATAATCAGGATTTGGCTCTCTCTCCATTGGAAAGAAACGAACTATATCCTGTTTTTTTAAAGCTGCATAACCTCAAGGTGCTCATTGTAGGCGGAGGAAATGTAGGATTGGAAAAATTATCGTTCTTGTTGAAATCCAGTCCGAACGCAGATGTTGAGGTGGTTGCGCCAAGGTTTCTTCCGGAATTGGAAGTTTTGGCTCAAAAACATCCTTCGGTTCAATTGACGTACAAAAAATTCAATCGCTGGATGCTTCGCAAAAGGCATATGGTGATAGCTTGTACCGATGATTTGAAAGTTAACAAACGGGTGTATGATTTGTCAAGAAAAAGATATTTGATTTGCAATATTGCCGATACGCCGCCATTATGCGATTATTATTTGGGTGGAATTGTGACCAAAGGAAATGTGAAAATTGCCATTTCCACTAATGGAAAATCACCCACAACAGCCAAAAGATTAAGGGAATTTTTCGAAGAAATAATTCCAGATGATATTAACAAAATGGTAGAAAACCTAAACGAATATCGCAAAACATTAAAAGGGGATTTTGAAGAGAAAGTCCAAAAAATGAATGAAATTACAGAAGCATTAAAAAATAAAGAATAAAAAAATGGTTAAAACAGACATACTTATAATAGGAGCGGGACCAACAGGATTATTTACCGTTTTCGAGGCAGGATTATTAAAATTAAAATGTCACATTCTTGACGCTTTGCCACAACCAGGAGGGCAACTTTCGGAATTGTACCCTAAAAAACCCATCTATGATATTCCGGGTTTTCCAGAAGTTTTAGCAGGTGATTTGGTTGATAATTTAATGGAACAAATCAAACAATTCGAACCAGGATTTACTTTGGGTGAACGTGCCGAAACTATAGAGAAACAAGAAGACGGAAGCTTTATTGTAACGTCAAATAAAGGAAAAAAATTCCACGCTTCGGTTGTTGCGATTGCAGGAGGTTTAGGAAGTTTCGAGCCCAGAAAACCGTTAATCGAGGATATCGAATTCTACGAAGACAAAGGGATTAAATACTTCATCAAGAATCCAGAGAAATTTCGTGATAAAAGAGTCGTAATATCTGGTGGTGGAGATTCTGCTTTGGATTGGAGTATTTTCTTGGCCAATGTTGCTTCTGAAGTGACTTTGATTCATAGAAGAAATGAATTTAGAGGAGCTCTTGACTCTGTTGAGAAAGTGCAAGAATTAAAAGATGCGGGTAAAATTAAAATGATAACTCCAGGAGAAGTGGTTGGTTTGAATGGAGCGGAACATTTAGAATCGGTTGACGTAGATATTGATGGAGCTCATAGAAACATCCCTACGGATTATTTCATTCCGCTTTTTGGATTGACCCCAAAATTAGGACCTATTGCCAACTGGGGATTGGAAATAGAAAAAAATGCCATTAAAGTCAATAATGCTTTAGATTATCAAACCAATATTCCGGGAATTTTTGCCATTGGTGACGTAAATACCTATCCAGGAAAATTAAAATTGATCCTTTGCGGATTCCATGAAGCCACGATGATGTGTCAGGCGGCCTATCAAATTATCAATCCAGGCAAGAAACACGTAATGAAATACACCACCGTAAGTGGTATTGACGGCTTTGACGGAACCAGAAAAGAGGCTCCGAAAGCAGTGGTAAAAGCAATAACGTAAACACTAATTTACAATCAGTGCCAAAATAGCCTTACTACTTGCAAGTGGTAAGGCTATTGCTTTACTTTGCAATTCCAAATTTTCTAAATAGAGTGAAAATTTAAACCTGAAAAATCTTTAAAATTAGGATTTTATAAAAAAGAACTATGTCTACAATTCAAGAAGCAATAAAAAAACGAATTCTCGTACTCGACGGAGCTATGGGAACGATGTTGCAACGCTATAACTTTTCTGAAGAAGATTTCCGAGGGGAACACTTCAAAGATTTTCCGCATTCGCTCAAAGGGAACAACGATTTATTGTCCTTGACGCAACCACAAGCGATTAAAGATGT
>CANHNG010000136.1 GCA_947461915.1 Flavobacteriaceae bacterium | reverse complement strand
TTTACCATCACATCCGAAATGAGAATCGCCATAGAATACCAATATTCCGATAGAAATTACACCCGATTTGTCACCTATGCGGGTGCTTCTCACGAAAATAAACAATGGAGTTTTGGCGGCTATTTATATTCCGAAAGCGATTTGAAAAATCAGCCGTTGCAACAAAATCTTTCGGCAGAACAAGCACAAATTTTGGTCAAGGCAGGTGACAATACCGATTTGATGGTAGAGCAATCTGGTTATGTTGATTCGTATTCTGACAAAAAAGTGTTGTACAAAAAAGTGGAAGGGACCCAGATTTTCGAATATTCTGAAAATCCACAAGATGAATTGTACACTGTCCGATTTACTTTGGTGGGCTCCAACAAAGGAAATTATATTTTGAAAGATGCAGCTGACATTGAGCGAATTTATAAATATATTGAACCCGTAAATGGGGTTCCGCAGGGAAATTACGAACCTATTATTCAATTGGTCTCCCCAACAAAAATTCAAGTGGCAACCTTTTTAGGAAAATACATGCCCACAGAAAAAACAGCGGTCGATTTTGAATTGGGAATCAGCAATAATGACAAAAACTTATTTTCTTCGCTAGACGACGCCAACAATCAAGGTTTAGCAGGTAAAATAAACACCAAGCAAAGATTGTTTTCAAAAAAATGGAAGTTAGATGCTATCGCCAATTATCAATTTGTTCAGCAGAATTTCAGTTCTGTTGAACGGTTGTACACTATTGAATTTGACAGGGATTGGAATCTGGGAACCGTTTTATCCGGCAATCAAAGTTTTTTAGTTTCGGGATTGCAATTGGCTCTACCCAAAAAAGGGAATTTGGTTTATCAATTTGAAAAACTAGATTTCTCTGATATGTATTCGGGAAACCGTCATACTATAAATGGGGCGTTCCAATTTAAAAATTGGGCTATTCAAAATCAAGGAAGCTTCTTAAAAAGTGAGGGAGATGTTTCTACCTCAAAATTCTTGAGAAACCAATCCCAAATTCGGTATCATTTCAAGAAAAACTGGATTGGCAGCAGCTTAAGATTGGAAGACAACCAAGAAAAAAGCAAATCTACAAATCAATTTTCGGCACTAAGCCAACGGTTTTCCGAGTATGGATTCTTAACCGGTCGTGGCGATAGCACTAAGGTTTTCGTGGAATTAGGCTATTTGAAAAGGACAAATGATAGTTTGCAGAACGGACTGATACAAAGGGTAAATAGCTCACAGACATTTTTCCTGAAATCGAAAATGATTCAAACCAAAAAAAGTGATTTGTCTGTTTATATGAACTACCGGGTTCTAAATTTTGTTGACGCTTCAAAGAAAAAGGAGCCTTCGCTCAATTCCAGAATACTGTATAACGACCGTTTTTTCAACCAACTCATACAAAGCACAACGGTATTCGAAACAAATTCCGGTTCCATCCCGCAACAAGAATTTACCTATTTGGAAGTTCCTATCGGGCAAGGAGTTTACACTTGGAACGACTATAACACCGATGGAGTTCAGCAATTAGAAGAGTTTGAAATAGCACCATTTGTGGATCAGGCTAAATATATCAGGCTGTTTTTGCCCAACCAAATTTACATCAAAACCCATCAAAACAAATTTTCCCAAACCGTAACGCTGAATCCTAATCAATGGCAAAATGACCGAGGTTTCAAGAAAGTGCTTTCCTATTTTTATAACCAAACTTCCTTTTTAATAGACCGAAAAATCAAAAATGAAGGAGATAATTTTGATTTAAATCCTTTTGGCAATTCCTTGGAAAATGTGCTGGGCTTAAACTCCAGCTTCAGGAATAGCTTGTTCTTCAATCGAGGCAAACAAATCCATTCGATTACGTATACCTATTTGCAGAACCAGGCTAAAAACCTGCTTTCCATTGGTTCACAAGAAGCTAAAAACAGCTCTCATCAATTGCAATACAATCATTTATATGAGAAGAGTTGGTTGTTTGGAATGTTTGCCAAAACCATTCAAACATCAATCCTATCCGAAAATTTTTCTGAAAAAAATTATGATATAAAAGGTTATCAATTGGCCCCAAAAATCAGTTATTTATTTTCTAAAAGTACCAGTTGGGATCTGTTTTACGAGTTACAAAACAAGGAAAATCAGATTGAGGATTTGGAAACATTACTCCAAAACAGGTTTGGAACCTCCTTTTCATATTCGAGTAAAAAGAATTTGACTCTAAATGGAGAAATTTCTTTTTACCAAAATAAATTCACTGGATATGAACTTTCCTCCGTTGGATTTCAGATGCTCGAAGGATTACAAACGGGACAAAACTTGACCTGGCGATTTCTTTTACAAAAAAACCTGACTCAATTTCTTGACATAAATTTGAATTATCAAGGCCGGAAAAGCGAATCCAGTCAAACCATTCACACCGGAAATGTTCAACTAAGAGCTTATTTCTAAATTTTATAAACGAATAACTTAACAGTAAGGTAATACTTTGAAAACCCAAAAAATTATCGATTGGAATATCTTTGTACTATGGAATTCAACACTTCTCCTAAAACCATTCTGATTGCGCCTTTAAATTGGGGTTTGGGTCATGCTACACGCTGTATTCCGATCATTAAAGCATTACAGGAAAATAATTTCATTCCTATTATTGCTTCCGATGGCATTGCGCTAGAGTTATTGCGAAAGGAATTTCCTTATCTGCAAACGCTCGAATTGCCTTCCTACCAAATAGAATATGCCAAGGATGGCAAAAATTTCAAATGGAAGCTTTTAAAAAACTGCCCAAAAATGATCGAAGCCATTTTAGAAGAAAAAAAAATGGTCAAGAAATGGATTCAGAAATATGCTATCGATGGGATAATTTCAGATAATCGTCTCGGGGTTTTTAGTAAAAAAGTACCTTCAGTGTTCATCACTCATCAACTCAATGTGATGTCAGGAAACACGACTTGGATTACCAGCAGACTGCATCAATATATTATCAAAAAATACACGGAGTGTTGGATTCCGGATTTTGATGGAAAAAGTAACTTATCGGGGAATTTAGGTCATTTAAAGAAATCTGAATTAAAATTAAATTACATTGGTCCTTTGAGTCGCATGCAAAAAAAGGAAACTCCAAAACAATACGATTTGATGATTCTACTCTCGGGGCCGGAACCTCAACGGGGACTATTAGAAGAGAAACTGAAAAATGAAGTGGTCAACTATACGGGGAAAGTCGTTTTTATAAAAGGCATTGTCGAAAAAGACCAAGAAAAGGAACAAATAGATCATGTTACCTATTATAACTTTATGAATACGCGCCAACTCGAACAAACCTTCAACGAAAGTGATGTGGTGTTATGCAGATCGGGTTACACAACAATAATGGATTTAGTCCAACTAGAAAAAAAAGCTTTTTTTATTCCTACTCCTAGGCAATACGAACAAGAATATTTGGCAAGGGTAAGTAAATCTAATGGTTGGATTCCCTATAAAAAGCAAGAAATATTCAAAATTGAAAACTTACATAGGATAGATCTATATAAAGGTTTTCCTAAATGGAAAAACAGATTAGACTGGAAAAAATTATTTTTAATATTCGAAATGAGTATAAATTAAGACTGCTTTTAAAGATAAAAACCGAATGAAACTTTTGACAAGTGTTATTCGGTTTTTATATTCTGAGGTCTAAAATTGTAATTTGGTTTTTTTAGAATTTTTCGTGTTTGATAATTTTGGCATTAACCATAAAATGTACATACTCTGCTATATTTGTACAATGTCCAGAGATGCGCTCTAAATGTTTGATTACAATAACAAGATTGGTTCCGGAAGCAACTATTTTCGAATGGGATTTCATCTCTGAAATGATCCCGTCTATCGCTGCATCACTTTCCTTTTTAATGACATTGTTCAAAATAAAAATCTCTCCAATAGTGCCTTCATCACGTGTCAAGAAGCATTCATTGGTTTTTTTTGTAATTTCCTCAACTTGTTTGGACAAGTTCCCTATTTCAAACTTCGCAATCAAATCGTGCTTGTCCTTAATGTGTTTTGAGCTGTTGATAATACTAATAGCTAAGTCACCTATTCGTTCTGTCTCGTTGCTTATTTGCATGGCCGCCATAATAAAGCGCAAGTCAGAGGCAACAGGTTGTTGCAAGGCAAAAATACTTTGACAAATTTCGTCGATTTTAACGTCTAATTTGTCAATCTTATCTTCTGTTTTCTTTACTTCTTTTCCTTCAATTGGCTCCGAAAGTAATGCTTTTACGGATTCTCCAACTTGACTTTCGGCCAAATTCCCGATTTTAATGATTACATTTTTTAATTTTTCTAATTCTATTTCAAAGTGTGAGATCATATTTTTTTAATTTATAAGATTGAAAGATTAAATAATTGAAAGATTGAAAGCAATTATCCAAATCGACCTGTGATATAATCTTCGGTTTGTTTTTGTTCCGGTTTAGTAAAGATAGCGTTTGTTTTGCCAATTTCTATCAGTTCCCCCAAATAAAAGAACGCTGTATAATCACTAGTTCTCGCTGCTTGTTGCATATTATGCGTCACTATAATTATAGTGTATTGTTCTTTTAATTCGTGAACTAATTCCTCTATTTTTGAGGTCGAAATTGGATCCAAAGCGCTTGCAGGTTCATCCATCAAAATAATATCAGGGCTTACTGCCAATGTTCTTGCGATACACAAACGTTGCTGTTGTCCGCCGGAAAGTCCCAAAGCGGAATCACCCAATCGGTCTTTTACTTCCTCCCAAATGGCGGCTTGTTTTAAAGACGTTTCAACAATTTCGTCTAATTGGGTTTTGTCTTTTATGCCATTGATTTTAGGGCCATAGGCAATATTTTCATAAATAGATTTCGGGAACGGATTTGATTTTTGGAAAACCATTCCAATTTTTTTTCTAATATTGACAACATCTACGTTTTTATCATAAATATCAATCCCTTCCACCAGCATTTGCCCAGTAATTTTAACATCCGGAATAAGGTCATTCATTCTGTTGATGCATCTCAAAAAAGTCGATTTCCCGCAACCTGAAGGTCCAATCAAAGCGGTAACCTTATTTCTTGGAATCTCCAACGAAATTTCTTTCAGCGCCTTCTTTTCTCCGTAGTATAAGGATAAATCTTTTACTTCTATTTTTATGTCTTTCATTTTAATTATGTTAAGTCTAAAATATAAATTATCAGTTAGAATTCCGAATTATTTTGCTTTTCTTCTAATTCTGGATCTAATAATTACTGCTACTAGGTTTAAGGATAAGGTCAGGATTAACAATACTAATGTTGTGGCAAACTGAATGGGCATTGTTTTTTCTACATCAGAAGATTGTGTGGACATGATATAAATATGGTATCCCAAATTCATAAATTGGTCGCTCAAGGACTCCGGTAAGGTGGCTAAATAATAAGCGGCTCCCGTAAACAAAATTGGAGCTACTTCGCCTGCGCCTCTACTTACTGCCAAAATAGTTCCAGTCATTATTCCTGAAACAGAACCCGGAAGCACGACGTTTTTTATCGTTTGCCATTTGGTGGCTCCTAATGCCAAACTTGCCTCACGCAATTCTCTAGGGATTGTTTTCAATGCTTCTTCCACCGAAACAATAATTACTGGAAGCGTTAGCAATGACATCGTAAGACTTGCCCAAAGAATATTAGGTTGTCCCCAATGCAATTCACC
>CANHNG010000135.1 GCA_947461915.1 Flavobacteriaceae bacterium | reverse complement strand
GTGGCTGACCGGGTTCGAACCGGCGACCCTCGGCACCACAAACCAATACTCTAACCAGCTGAGCTACAACCACCATTTTTAACGTGTGCAAATATAGCACTAAAGTTTGCTTTTGCAAATAAAATTTTCAAAAAAATTATATCAAGTCCGCTAAACTATTGACGGCCAAATATCTTTCTGTAGTAAACCCTTCGGCATAGTCAGTGCCAATTAATCTCCCTAAATCCTTAGCGCGGTAATTGAGGCTTTCCAAAAAGTTTTTGGATGAAATATGCGTTTCAGGCTCCTCCGAATTGGAGTTGTAAAATTGGGAACCGTAGGCTAAAATAGCTTCAACTTTTTTATCATTATAGCCCGTAATGTCGACCACAAAATCAGGTGTTATGTTATTCCATTGAATATAATGATATACTATTTTAGGTCGCCAAGATTTTTGTTTTTCACCATTATTTTCAGTTTCAATCTTCATTAAACCTGATAAAAAACAAGCATCAGAGACTAGTTTACTCCCTTTGCCGTGATCGATATGGCGATCTTCAATACTGTTACACAAAACAATTTCGGGCTGGTATTTTCGAATCATTTTAATGATTTCCAACTGATGCCATTCATCATTGGCAAAAAAACCATCACGCATATTCAGGTTTTCACGAACGGAAACCCCAAGTATTTTTGCTGCCGCCTTCGCTTCTTCATCCCGGATTTCCTTCGAACCACGAGTACCTAATTCCCCATGGGTCAAATCGATAATACCTACCTTTTTGCCCAAGGCTATTTCCTTGGCAATTGTTCCACCACAACCCAATTCAACATCGTCTGGATGTGCACCGAATGCTAGTATGTCTAGTTTCATATCATTTTTTGTTTCATTATTTTCAATGGCAATAAAGAATCTAAATTCTGCAATCTAAAATTCTCTTCATCGTCACTGATTTATTAACGCTTTCCTGCCATTCTTTTTCGGGAATGCTATCTTTTGTAATTCCACATCCCACGTACAAATTTGCCTGAGAATCAAAAATTTCTGCACAGCGCAAATTTACGAACAAATCTGAACTTATGGAATCTGTGGTAAAATCGTAATTTAATTCTCCCAAAAAGCCTGTATAAAAGGTTCTGTCGTAATTTTCATTTTCTAAAATAAACACTTTCGCTTTATCCTTTGGCAAACCACAAACTGCCGGTGTCGGATGCAATAACCGAATCACTTGTTGCAAACCAAAACCAGAATTAAAAACCCCTGAAATATCCGTTTTGATATGCCAAATACTTCCCGCTTTCAAGCTATACGGTTTTGAAACGACTACTTCATTAGCTGCCTCATTGAGCGTTTCCACAATATAATCGGTCACAAATTCTTGTTCCTCTTTTTCTTTTTCCTCCCAAAACACTTCCGAAGACCCCCTGTCTTTTTGCGTACCCGCCAAAGCAATGGTTTGAAATGAAGTACTATTCGCTTTTACTAATTGTTCGGGTGTGGCTCCAAACCAAACACCAACTTTCGGGTGAAAAAAGCAATAGACAAATGTAGAAGGATACAATTGGACTAACTTTTCGAATGCCTTAATCAAATCAAAATGAACCAAATCAACCATTTCTTTTCTGGACAAAACCACTTTCTTGAATTCGTTATTTTCAATGGCTTGAATACCCTTAGTAACTAATTTTTTAAAGTGAATTCTATCCAATTCATTTGGCAAATTCGATTCTATTTCCGGATAGTCAGTTTTGTTTTTATAATAGACAACACGACTAACCTCGGATTGATTTTCTGGAATTATAATATTCTGATTCCCATCAAAAGAGGTAAAAACAAATCCTTTCTCAGTAAAATCCTGTACCAAAAACAAGCTGTCATTCTTCTGAAAAAGACCAATAACATTAGCGTTATTAGGTTTTTTATAAAGCACAAAAGGGAGATTTTGCGCCAATTGTTTGGTAGCTTTGTCTAAAATTATTTTCATATTTAGTCTTCGCTTTTTCTTTTTGGCAAAACCATATTGGTCAATTTGCATAGCGAAATTAAATGATCGTTCTCATCTACAACCCGAATTTCCCAAAGATGAATACTTCTCCCCTTGTGAACAATTCTTGCAGTTGCGGTTACAATTCCATCACGTTTTGCTTTCAAATGATTGGCCGCTATCTCAATTCCACGAACTTCGCTAACCTCCGAATTTACAAACAACATGGATGCAGCACTTCCCACACTTTCGGCCAAGGCCACTGTGGCTCCGCCGTGCAATAATCCCATAGGCTGATGAACGGATGAATTCACTGGCATGGTAGCCACTAAATAATCAGGACCTGCATCAATATATTCAATATTCAGGGTTTGCATTAAAGTATTTTTCGAAACTTCGTTACAATAATGGAGTATTTTTTCTTTGTCGAATGTCATGTTTTAGGCTTTAAAAGTGTAAATTTATATAAAAGATTAGACACCTAATAGCAATACAATTGTTATTATACGTTATATATTGAAAATCGTTTTCAAATTCGATTTGATTTTTCCTATTTTTACAAAAAAATATAACGAAATGCGCACGCTAACTTTGGTTTTTTTTATTGGGATACTTATTTCTCTTAGCTCGTGTCGAACTGATTTTGAAACCGTGGCCAGTACCGGAGATTTAGAATTTTCTAAAAAAACAGTTTATTTGGATACTGTTTTTAAAAATATTGGCTCTAGCACCTATAACTTAAAAGTGTACAATCGTAGTAAAAACGACATCACTATCCCAAGTATTAAACTGGAAAATGGATTAAATTCAAAATTCAGAATGACAATTGATGGAATGCAAGGAAATCAAGGGAAAACATTCGAGAATGTGACACTTTTGGCTAAAGACAGTTTGTATATTTTCATTGAAACAACAGCAATTACAACCGATGACACTGAGCCTAAAGATGAAGATCGTTTTCGTTATACCGATAAAATTCTTTTTGCTAGCGCTGGAAAAACTCAAGAAGTAGAATTGGTGACACTCATTCAAGATGCAAATTTTATTTTTCCAAATAAACCCTTAGACACAGGGATAAAAGAAACGTTATCTATAATTGGACTTAACGGTGTTGAAGGCCATGAATTATTAACTAATAATGAACTACATTGGACTAAAGACAAACCGTATGTAATTTATGGATATGCTGCCGTACCTAATGGTAAAACCCTGATAATTGATGAAGGGGCTAGGGTATATTTTCACGCCGAGTCAGGTTTAGTAATTGATAATGGTGCAACGTTAAAAATTGAAGGGCAATTAAACGAAACTAATGCCAAAGGAGAGATAATTAATCGTAGAGAAGTAACATTTGAAGGTGACCGCCTTGAACCCGAATTCGAAGATACACCCGGACAATGGGGAGCACTTATACTATTTTCTGAATCTATTGAAAATCAAATTAACTATCTGAATCTCAAAAATGCTACTTTAGGTTTATGGATGCAAAGAAATGACGAAACAGTTGACGTACAGCCAAGTTTAAAGATAGATAACTCACAAATTTATAATTGTTCAATATTTGGAATTTTAGCAAAAAAATCAACTATTACTGGAACAAATCTAGTTATAAATAATTGTGGACAGGCAAGTTTGGCTTGTGTTTATGGAGGCGATTACAACTTTACTCATTGTACTTTTAATAATAATTGGTCAAGCACAAAACAGGTAGCTCTTTTATTAAATGATTATTTTGTTGATAAAAAGAATAAAATTCAAGATTCAAAGATGACTGCCAATTTCAAAAATTGTATCATTTATGGTTCTAATAATGTAGAGCTATTTTTAGATCATAAAGGATCCGATTTTACTTCAACCTTTGACCATTGTTTAGTAAAATTTAATGATGAAAATACTTCTATCTCTTCTGATTTATTCTATGAGGACATAAGGAAACAAGAAAAAGGAAACAAGAAAAACATTGATCCTAAATTCAAAAATAGTAACAAAAATCAATTAAATATTACGGTTGATTCGGGTGCAATTGGAAATGGAAATTCAACTTACTCAAAATTTCCAGATATTTTAAATAATCCAAGACCAACTTCAACATCACCAAGCTCTGATATTGGAGCTTATCAATTTATAGCAATTCCATAATTGTTCTTTGCGCATTGCACTTTTTTAAACTAAATTTGCGCCATCAATACAAACTACGAAATAATGATTCATTTCTTTGAAAAACAAAGCAAGACCCTGTTTGCAGTACAAACGCAAAACCTACTTTCGGCTCAAGACATTTCAAAACTCAACTGGCTTTTTGCCGATTCCCATAAAATAGAAAAATCCGTATTAACGGATTTTTTTGTTGGCCCTCGCGCCACAATGGTAACTCCTTGGAGCACTAATGCGGTAGAAATTACTCAAAATATGGGCATTTCTGGAATCATTCGAATTGAAGAATTTCATAAAGCTTCAGATGATTCTTTTGATTTTGATCCCATGCTTTCGCAAAAATATTCTGAATTAAACCAGGATATTTTCACGATTCACATTCAGCCCGAAGCCATTTTGGATATTGATGATATTGCTGCTTACAACCAATCCGAGGGTTTGTCTTTGAGCCCTGACGAAGTGGAATACTTGGATGATTTGGCAACCAAATTAGGACGAAAATTAACAGATTCCGAAATTTTTGCTTTTTCCCAAGCCAATTCAGAACACTGTCGCCACAAGATTTTCAACGGAACTTTTGTCATTGACGGAGTGGAAAAAGAAACATCTCTTTTCAAATTAATCAAAAAAACATCATCCGAAAATCCGAACGACATAGTTTCGGCATACAAAGATAACGTGGCATTTGTAAAAGGACCGCGTGTGCAACAATTCGCTCCAAAAACAGCCGATAAGCCTGATTTTTACGAAATAAAAGAATTTGATTCGGTTATATCCTTAAAAGCAGAAACCCACAATTTTCCAACAACGGTAGAACCTTTCAATGGCGCTGCAACCGGTTCTGGAGGAGAAATCCGGGATCGTTTAGCGGGAGGACAAGGTTCTTTGCCAATGGCTGGAACGGCGGTTTATATGACCTCCTATTCGCGATTAAAACCCTCCGAATCAGATCAAGGCAAGCCTTGGGAAAACGGAATGACCGAAAGAAAATGGTTGTATCAAACGCCAATGGATATTTTAATAAAAGCATCGAACGGAGCTTCTGATTTTGGAAATAAATTTGGACAACCTTTGATTACCGGTTCGGTTTTGACATTTGAACACGAGGAAAACAACCGCAAATTAGGTTACGACAAAGTAATTATGCAAGCGGGTGGAATTGGCTACGGAAAACTGGATCAAGCCATCAAACACAAACCGCAAGAAGGCGACAAAATTGTGATTTTGGGTGGAGAAAATTATAGAATCGGAATGGGTGGTGCTGCTGTTTCTTCTGCCGATACTGGAGCGATGAGTTCTGGAATCGAGTTGAATGCGGTACAACGTTCGAACCCTGAAATGCAAAAACGCGCTGCCAATGCTATTCGAGGTTTGGTAGAAAGCGACCATAATCCAATAGTTTCCATTCACGATCACGGAGCGGGCGGACACTTGAACTGTCTTTCGGAATTGGTGGAAGAAACAGGAGGATTGATCGATTTAGATAAATTGCCTGTGGGTGACCCTACCCTTTCGGCAAAAGAAATTATCGGTAACGAATCTCAAGAAAGAATGGGATTGGTTAT
>CANHNG010000134.1 GCA_947461915.1 Flavobacteriaceae bacterium | reverse complement strand
TCCAGAAATTAATTTAGTTTTCATAACTCTTAATATTTAATTTGTAAGGTGAATAAAAAAGTTTTTGATGCCGGATTTGTAAAATAATCGATTCCAAAACCATTACCAACACCCGTTTGATTGGTTTGCGGGTCTATTCCTAAAATGTCAGTCCAAATGGCTAAATGTCTTCCGGTAAGCGTCCCTGTTATTGAGGCTAACTTCGTTTGCTTTTTAAATTCTTTAGAATTTAAGGTATAGCCAAAAGTTAACTCGCTTAATCGCGTCCAAGAGGCATTGTTATTTACTGCAAATTCATTAATAACGGAAGCACCAAAACCACCACCGATAGTTGTATAGTAGGCTTCATTCAATAAAACAGGCCCTGCACCAAAATCTTTAATGTTTCCACGAACAGGAACACCCGCAGGATAAATTACACCATTCCTGTCTTTAATGGCTGTTGATGGGGTCACTTCATTCCCGACTTCTGCGGAAGTACCAAAATTACCCAAAATAAAGCGGGTGCGCTCAGCAAAATCACCTCCTTGAGAGGTTTCAAACATTATATTTGCAAAAAACCCTTTATAATCCGCTTTAAAACCAAAACCACCTCGCCAATCTGGATTTGGATCCCCAATTACCCCTTGTTCAGTGTCTAATTGAGGAAATCCATTAGCATCTAAAGCAAAGGTTCCGTCAGCATTTCGTAATGCTCGTGTTCCCCATAGCGTTCCTAACTGTTGCCCCACTACTGCTCTAGAACTAATGGCCTCAGAGGTCAATTCAAGTGAAGTTGCCCCTTTAACATCAGTCACTTCATTTTTATTGTTATTGAAATTTCCATAAATTGAAGCATTTAGTCCTTTTTTCGATTTAAACAGTTGTAAATCAAAATCAAATTCTAGTCCTTTATTTTTTAAAGAACCCCCATTTCCATAGATGGAATTAGCCCCTGTACTTGGGGTTATTGGAATGTCTAGCAAAACATTGACAATCGTATTATAATAATAAGTGCCTCCTAGAACCAATCGGTTTTTGAAAAATTTCAAATCGGCCCCTAATTCATACTCTGTTTTAATTTCAGGTTTTAAATTTCTATTTCCCAATTCACTGTCATAACTAAATCCGCCTCCAAAAAGGAATAAATTTAAAGGGTCGTCATAATCCTCATAAATAGGTGTTTGGTAAGTTGTTTGGAATTTTTGTGGGTTGGGTTTTACTCCCACTTGACCAACACCCGTTCTAATTTTACCAGAACTTAGAATTTTGCTATTTTGAAAAATTTTCAAATCAGAAAAAACCCAAGACATATCAACTGATGGATATATAAAAGACCCCAACATACTTGATGCTTTTTCTGAGGCAACTGAAGTATTCAGAAAAAGTTGTTTTTTAAAATCAAAAGAGGCAGTGACATACCTTCTGTACGAGGCAATTTTTCTGGTTAAATTAATCGTAGGATCTAACTGTGAAACATTAGAAAAAGTCTGGGTCATACTATTAATAAGAAAGGTTTGTCCTTCGTTATACACACTTTTTCTGTCTCGGTCATTAAAATTATAGCCTAGAATAAAGTTTCCGTTCAAATTATTGGTTAGACTAAACGTTTTAGTTTGAGCTATTATATCTAAATTTAATATTTTATTATTAATGTTGTCCAATCGGAAGGAACCTGCGGTAAAACTAGCCGAATTTACAGGAGAAAAATAGCGTCTTTCGTCGTTATAGGTATCGTAGCTTCCTCTAAATTTCATAGACAACCACTGATTGGCCTTGTAATTCAAATCGGAAGAGAAAATATATCGATCCACCACATTTGGCGCTTTTTGCTTGTATAATGTCCATAGAGGATTATTATATCCTGGATTCGAACTTTCTCCAATCGAGTTTCTGTAGGAACGTTGTCTTTTGGTATACAACTTATAGTACTTTGCTTTATTATCATAGTAATCCCCAACATATTGCGAAATATCAAAATCGGGTGCGTTTCGCAACAAACCCAAAAGCAATCCTGCAATACTTGAATTCTGTTGGATTCTATTGGATTTCGTATGCGCATAATCTAATTTAGTAGTGATACTCAATTTTGGATTAAAAATATATTTGCCGTTAAAACCAATATTGGTCTTTTTGTAATCGCTCTCGTTAATAAATCCTTTTTGATCAATACTACCAAAACTTACCCGATAGTTTCCGTCTTCATTTGCATTTCCAAAACTCAAATTGTTTTTTATGGAAATAGCATCTTGAAATACTTTGTCTTGGTTTTCATTGACATAAGTATTTTTAGAATTTTTGGTTTTTATCATTAAATATTCTTTTCCGTCTTCCCCTACAAACCATCCTTTTTCGTCTTTGGTATAATACTCATCCGCTGCACCCGTTCGATCAGCAATTTTATCCCCCCAAGACCCTACAGAAGTCAAGTTAAAAATACCGCCCGTTCCTTGTCCGTAATTGGATTGAATCGGATGCATCTGGGCTATTTTGTCAATAGAAACTGTAGATTTAAATTCAATGTTAATTTTTCCTGTTTTTCTGCCTTTTTTTGTGGTAATTACCAAAACGCCATTGGCGGCTTCAGACCCCCAAACAGCAGCTGCTGATGCTCCTTTTAAAACGGTGATAGACTCAATATCATCTTCGTTAATATCGTTCAATCTTGATTGCTGGGATGTTCCAGCTACATTGCTACTATTGCCGTTTATGTTATCATTACTTATAGGCACACCATCCAAAATAATTAATGGCTGCGTGTTTCCATTAATGGTGTTTGCCCCTCTAATTTGTATGTTAGAACCTGCGCCAGGATCGCCATTTGCTCTTGCAATTCTAACCCCAGAAGCTTTTCCTTGCAAAGAATTAATGACACTCATTTCTCCTGAATTTGACAATTGATCGGCTGTAACTTTCGTATAAGTAGAACCTAAGGTCCTTTTATTCACTTCAAGTCCTAAAGAATTGACCACCACTTCATTTAATGCTTCTGCATTTTCTACCAAAACAATATTTAGTTTTATTTTATCTTTAACAGCAATCTGCTGTACAGCAAATCCCAAAAAATTTACAGTAATAATTGCGTCTTCTCCAGAAACTGTTAGACTGAAATTACCATTTAAATCTGTGGTCGTTCCAACTTTAGTTCCTTTCTCTATAATCGTAGCTCCAGGCAGTGGACCAACTTTGTCATTTACTGTACCAGTTATTACTCTTTTTTGAGCAATAACAATTCCACCAAAAAACAGTGTTAAGCACAATGTTAAAATCAATTTTTTATTCATTTTTTAAAAGTTTGGGATTACTAATTTATGGTTTAATTATATATACTAAGAGTTTCATCATTTCTTTTGCCGAAACTTGACCTTTCACTAAAATATCTTCTTTAGGAGTAGCATCGCCAATTTCATAAGTAATTCCTACGGCATCATGACCGTATAAAAACCATCCTTTAGAAACGGGTTGTTGGCTATTTCCAGAAGATTCGTTGACCTTATAATTTGGAATATTTCGTTCTAATCCAGCAAACCAATAATCAATGAAATTAGGCATTGACGTATTTGCTCTGTTTTTATTGGTGTAAAAAATATCTTTTTTGGTGGAATGAAAATCTAACCCTAGAATTACAGCACCTTCGTCTTCTTCAGAAGCATTATTGATAAATTTTACAATTTGTTTTATTTCTGGTTGGTTATAAACGGACCAATCCCTATTTAAATCAATTCCACCATGATTATGTCTCCAATGTCCAAGATCAACTCCGTCTGGATTGGCTATTGGAAAGGCAATAACCCGGTATGTTTTTAAAAACACATCAGAGAGTTCTGAACCATCTAAAATAGTTGATAAAAAACTTTGAAAAGCATAATATCCAGTGGTTTCTGGTGGATGCTGACGCGTGAGTAAAACAATTATTTTTTTGTTTTTTTGGTCTCCTTTGTAGATGTCCAATACTGGAATATTTTTACCAAGCACTGATTTTCCGGCGCTTTTAATGGTAACATAATCTTCTTTGCCCGCCACAATACTTGTATACCAATTTTTAACATCTGTGGACGATTGGACTTCTTGAGCAGCAACAAGAATAGGATTTTTACTTAAATTCAGCTTAATGGTAACAATACTATCTTTCATATAAACTGATGAAGGATCAATAGCATTCCAATCATTGTTTATTTTTAACTTAGGAATATACCTATGGTTATAGCCTTTAGGGTATTGAAAAGTAAAATAAAAAGGCTTTGGCGAACTTGACCAAGTATTGAAAGCATAGTAACCGCTATTGTTAATAGGTGTGTTTTCTGGTTTGATCATTACAATAGCCGTGCTGTCGTTTTCCTGTATAAAGTCGCTTAATCTCGCGCCGTCGAATTCATTACTCGCAAAAACACCTGCTTTTTCTAATTCATATGTTTTTTTAAGTTGTAATTCAATTGGCCTTGTTTTAGTGTTTACCGGGGAATTGAATGAAACCGATTGCTGCGCGTAAATACTTTTAGTTAATCCAAAAAAAAGTGTTAGTATAACAATACGAATTTGTATATGGTATTTTTTTTTCATCTAAGTTTCATTTTATTGGTGAGATATCAATAAAAAAAAACATCCTTTCCCGTTAGAAAAAGGATGTTTAATTAGGGTGTATTTATTTTACAACTAACTTTTCGGTAGTCGTTTTTTCATTTTGAGAAATTTTCAATACATATATTCCTGATTTTAAACCCGAAACATCTAATCTATTATTCTGCAATTTTTGACTTGAAATTTGTTTTCCCAACACATCAAATACCGCAACATTAATATCTTCAAGGATAGCAGAACTAATGGTTACGAAATTATTAGTTACTGGATTTGGAAATATTTTTACATTTTCTAATTCAAAATTCGAAGTGCTCAAAGAAACTATTTGTCCAACTGCAAAGTCACCAAAACCTGTAATTCCAGATGCTGAAATGCTACTGTCTGATGGGGTTCCTAATGTTGATGGTGATGTCCAAGTAGAATCTTCGTATTTGCGAATTACAAAACTTGCAGGCGTTGCTCCAGCATCGGTTTCGGCTGCTGAATAATTAAGATTAACCGTATAATTTGTAAATCCAGAAACGCCATTGTTTGATAAATTCCAAGTTCTGTTAACGGTTCCAATAAGATCTGAAGTTCCAAGTTGTGGATGATCACCCGCAGTTGTTGTTGCTGTAATGCTTCCGGTTGATGCTGCGGTATTATTTCCTGTAAAGGTTAACGATATTGGAGTATAATTTGTGGCGTCTCCTATCGCATAAGCAAACGATGGACTTGCATCTGTTGCGGTTTGTTTGATTAAATTCCCCACAACCCATCCTGTTCCAGCTCCTGCTCCGGTAATACTTCCGGAAGTTCCTATTGTTAGAGAATTAGCATCTGTAATTAGTTTTCCAGAAACAAAATTTAATACGCCGTTTACGGTGTTTGAACTACTCAAAGTTACCCCTGCAGCATTGTTTACAGTCAAGTTGTTTAAACCTGAAGTTGGCAATTCAAATGAAGATGTTGTCGCCGTTGTCCCGTCATAAATAATATTTGTTGTTGTTCCAAAATTTGGTGCAACATCAAAAGCTCCTGAAGTTCTAGTAATTGTTGCTCCGTTACCCAATGTTAGGTTAATGGCTCCAGACAAAGTACTTGTGCCTGTAATAGTTAGGGTTAACGTACCACTAACTGTTGTAGCTCCAGTAAATG
>CANHNG010000133.1 GCA_947461915.1 Flavobacteriaceae bacterium | reverse complement strand
GGTTATTTTATCCGAAGTGGTAAACGAAAAACCAATAGTCATTATGACTACTAAAATCCCTGCAATTTTTAATTTTGTTGTTTTCATTTTATTAATTTAATGGTTTATATTTTATTCTTAAAAGTTAAACTGCGCTTGTAATCGCAATAAATTTCCTTGTTGTCTGTTGTTTTTAAGTGCACTGTCCTCAAATGTTCGATCTGAAATAACCCATTCCGCTACTAATTCAAATGCTTTGAATGGTTGCCATTCTAATCCCAATTCGTAATCTCTAACCATATAACTTCTGGCATCTTTTTCAAATTTTTTACCTCCGTCGTAATATTGAAATTTAGCAAAAGGAAATAGGTATTGGTGTTTAGGTAAATCCAATTTATAATTCAAAGTTACATAACCTCCTTCTAATTTTGACACATCTACTGAATTCTTAACCTTATCATAACGTGGACCTCTACCAATGTTATATTCCGCTTGGACACCAAATGGTTTTGGATACAAAATAAAAGAAGCCGCAACCCTTTGGTCTGTTAAATAATTCTTATCTAAGGTAGCGGCTGGAGTAACATCAGTGCTAGCTAAAGCCCATTTCCCAGTATAGGCTTGCAATCCTGGTTCTATTATTTGATTTCCAACAACAAAAGGATAACTTACTCTTGTTACAACATGTAAATCTCTGTTGGCTTCTGATTTATTGGCAGTTTGACCGTTGTAAGCACCAAAGGCAAAAACACCATAATCCCCAGAACCTTTGTATCCGTCTTTGACAAGCATGGCAAAACGATCTCTAATTTTGCTTGGGGCCCAGTAAAAGAAAATCCCTAAGTCACGCTCATTGGCAACAGCACTATTCAAAGCATCGTTACGATCTAGAGTTAAACGATTTTGACTAGATTGTAAATTCTCAAAACCGTAAGGAACTTTACTTTGTCCTACTCTTACCCGATATTCTTTCTTTGCATCAAAAGATAAGTCAAAATAAGCATCTCTTAGTTGGGCAAAATGATTCACACCAGATGAGGGAGAGCTAGCAAAGTCCGGTTGAATATAAATATATACATTAGGATGTACTTGTCCGGAAAAAATCATTCGGGCTCGTCTAATAAAAAATCCATTATTTGACTTTGCGTCAACTGCGGTAGAAGTGGTTCCCCAAGATTTATCACATTGGTCACAAGAAACTTTATCATTTGAAGATAATAATCCGTTATATCTTACCTGAACATAGCCTCGAAGTGCGATTTTGTTATACCACAACTCTTTTTCGAGTTTGACTTTTTCAACTTGTTTTTCTTTACTAATGGAGTCAAAGACACGAATGACTTCTTTCGAGATTTTATTAACCTCTTGTGCTTTTGCAATAATTGCGCCTAACAATAAGAACGCTAGTGTGATTTTTTTCATCTTTTTTGTTTGATTAATTTTCTGAGGCAAAGATGAAACCCCAATGTTAAGTTAATGTTAAGTAATTATTAATAAATCAACAATAATTGTTAACCCTATGTTTGGTATGTAAATTTATTGGTGTTGCATTTTATTTAATATGCTGACAATCAATCTACACTAGCATTAATCAGCAAGAGGGTCTGATGATTTCTCCAAAGTAAATGAAAATTCTGATCCTATACCAAATTCACTATCGACATAAATCTTTTCGTTATGGGCTTCAATAATATGTTTCACGATAGCAAGACCTAAGCCCGAACCGCCCTCGGAACGGGAGCCACTTTTATTTACACGATAAAAACGCTCGAAAAGCCTTGAAATATTTTGTTTTTCTATACCCTCACCATTATCCGTTATCCGAACCAAAACCTTTTCATGGGTTAGATTCGCAATTGCGACTTCTGTAGCACCTCCTTTTATTCCATATTTAATGGAATTAACAATTAAATTTTCTAAAACTTGTTGAATTTTGTCTTTATCCCCATAAACAAAAATAGGCTGGATATGATACTTGTCAAACGCTAGAGTAATTTTCTTTTTATCCGCTTTCAATTCTAATAAATCAAAAACATTCTGAATCAATTCGACAATATCAAATTGAGAAAATTCAAGATTCAAATCGCCAACTTCTAATTTAGAAATCATATCTAGATCTTCAACAATATAGATTAATCGTTCCACCCCTTTTTCGGCACGGCGTAAATATTTTTTTCGAATCTTTTTATCCTTTAGCCCGCCTTCAAGCAAAATGGACACATAACCTTGGACAGTAAATAATGGGGTTTTTAATTCATGGGACACATTTCCTAGGTATTCTCTTCGGTATTCTTCCCGCACTTGCAACATTTCAATTTCCAATTTTTTGTTGGTGGCAAATTTCTTCACCTCCCGAGTCAAGGTTTCCATATCAGTGGTTACGGGATGATTGATAAATGAAGTGGATTCTAATAAAGAAACATCATCGTAGATTTTTTTTACCCTTCGATATATAAAATGCTCTACCCTATATTGTATAATAAAGAATGAAAAAGCATAAAGAATAAAAAAAAATACAAATCCAAACAAGAGGGTGTTTGGAATGGAAACCTTAAAGAAAATTGTCAACAATAGCAGTGCAAATATCGTGGCAAAAAGGCTTATATATAAAGCTGAAATTACCGCAAACTTATAGGTTTTTTTGAAGCTGATTTTCATTTTTCAAGAACTGGTTGTGAGTGCGAATTTACAAAAAAATTACACTTCAAATTTATACCCAATCCCCTTAATGGTTTTAAACAAACGATCTCCTATTTTTTCCCTTAATTTTCGGATGTGCACATCGATAGTTCTTCCACCGACAACAACATCACTTCCCCAAACTTTTTCCAAAATTTCTTCTCTTTTAAAAACTTTGCCAGGTTTGGATGCCAACAAATAAAATAATTCAAATTCTTTACGTGGCAAGGCGATCACCACATCATCTTTTATTATTTTATATTCTTCACGATTAATTTCAATGCCATGAATATTTATTGTTTCGCTATTTTTATCTTGATCTTTTATTCTGCGCAAGAGCGCTTTTACCTTACTGACCAATAGTTTTGGTTTTATAGGTTTTGTAATATAATCATCAGCGCCGGCATCAAAACCTGCAACTTGAGAATAATCTTCGCTTCTTGCAGTTAAAAAGGTAATGATTACGTGATTTAAGGCAGGGATTCTTCTGATGTTTTCACAAGCTTCCATTCCGTCCATCTCTGGCATCATAACATCCATGATGATCAAATCGGGAACTTCTTTTATAGCCTTCAATATGGCTTCCTTACCATTGGATGCCGTAAAAATTTCAAACCCTTCCTGAACGAGATTGTAGCTTACAATTTCTAAAATATCCGGGTCATCGTCAACTAATAAAATCTTTGTTATTCTTTTACGCATACTATTTATAACTTAAATTCATATCATTTTAGGTTATGGAATGATTTAAATCGATGTAAATATAGAAATAAAACTGAGCGGTTAATATTATAGAAAGGTAATTTAAAAATGTTAACAATTTGGTAATATTAAAGGTGCAAAGGGTAATGTTTAGTTAACTTTTAATTTACAAAAGAGGCTTTTCTTTGCAAATAAATTAACACTAAAAAAATGAAATTTAAAATATTGTGTATTGCACTATTAATTTCCACACTTTGTTTTTCTAAAAATGAGGGGACAATCACTGGAATATTGACGGACAAAAATTTAAACCAAAAAGTATTGTCGTCAGCAAAAGTGATTATAAAAGAAGCCGGTATAACTACCAATACAGATGCAGAAGGAAAATTTTCGATAGTTGTTCCGTCTGGAGTTTATGTAGTTGAATTTAGTCATGCGGGTTATGAGTCTACTGAAGTTATAGTTACCGTTACTGAAGGGCAGACAACCATCATCAATGAATCTTTGGTTCCCCAAAATTACAACCTAAAAGAGGTGGTTATCAAAGCGGTGTCAAACAGGGAAAAAGAAACCGCCATCTTGCTTGATCAAAAAAATGCTGTCGTAATCAAACAAAGCATTGGCGCACAGGAAATGGCAAGAAAAGGAGTTAGTGACGTTTCTTCTGCTGTAACAAAAACCACAGGAATTACTAAACAGGAAGGGTCTGGCAATATATACGTGAGAGGCTTAGGTGATAGATATAATTCGACTACCATGAACGGACTTCCGATTCCTTCAAACAATCCGTCTAAGAAAAATATACGTTTAGATATCTTCACTACTGATATTGTAGAATCAATCGGAATTGATAAAACGTTTAATTTTAGAAATTTCGGGGATTTTGCTGGTGCAAATATTGATATAGTATCTAAAAGCTATACTGGAAAAGGAATGTTAGAATTAGGTTTGGATTTTGGTATTAATAGCCAAGCAATGAATCAAGATAAGTTTTATTTACAAGACGGTCCAAGTAAATCTGGTTTTTCAAATATTAACTATCCAAGTAACGTATTAACTGCATATAATTTTACTACAAAATGGAATAAAGAAACCACGAATCCCTTAAATAATGCATATTTCATAAGAGGAGGAAGTTCTTTTAATGTTGGCGAAAATGGAAAAATTGGATTTTTTGCAACTGCTGCGTTTGACAGTGATTACTCCTGTAGAAATGGTGTTTCAAACGGTTCAGTGAACGTTCAAGGAGTGGCAAGAAGAAACTTTAAATTTGAAACATTCAATTATGGCACGAATACAACATTGATGGCGAATATTAATTACAAAATTAATTCAAGTAATAGCATATTATTCAACTCGATGTTTATCAATTCTTCCTCACAAGACCATAAAGAATACAAAGGTATCATTGATATTTTTGACAATGCATCTGAAGGTGGTGGATTTGTCAGACGATCTTCATTTGATAAAACTGCCATGTATATCAATCAGGTATTGGGAAAACACAAGTTCAGTGAAAAAATAAATATGAACTGGGGAGTGTCTCTAAATACAATTAAAAACAATGTCCCAGACAGAATGACAAATACATTAACCCCTGTTGACAATTCAAATCTTGATGTATTGCAAGTTGCCAATAATAATGATTCTGAGAATAACCGATTTTTTCAAGATTTAAAAGAAGATGAATTATCAGCAAATTTTGCAGTAGATTATAAATTCAAGAAAGACCAAGAAGGAAATTCAAAAGGAAAATTAACTGTCGGATATAGTGGTCGTTTTAAAACAATTGCTTTCAAAGCAACACAGTTTAATTTTGACATTAACACTGCAAAAACTCAACCAATTGTCGACATCAATAACATTGACGGTTATTTCAATCAAACTAATTATTCTAACGGTTTATTTGCAATCAAAACCTTTAACGGAGGATTAAAACCACAAACTTTTGACGGCGATCAATATGTTAACGCTGGGTTCTTTGCTTTAGAATATAAATTTGCACCTAAAGTTACTGTAATTTTATCTACAAGAGCCGAATCTATTTACCAAAAAATCAATTGGTTTACAAACTTAAGTCCGTTGGGATCTAATAAATTTGATAAACTTGAAATATTGCCTTCAACAAACATAAAATATGAATTGTCAGACAGACAAAATTTAAAATTTGCAGCAAGTAAAACTTACACGTTGCCACAGTTTAAAGAAAGAGCTCCTTTTCAATTCGAAGAAGCTACAGAAACGACTTTTGGTAATCCAGATTTATACCTTTCAACAGATTATAATGCCGATGTTAAATGGGAATTTTTTCCTAAATCGAACGAAGTTATTTCGGTGACAGCATTTGGTAAATTAATTCAGAATCCAATTAACGAAATTACGG
>CANHNG010000132.1 GCA_947461915.1 Flavobacteriaceae bacterium | reverse complement strand
GGTGTATTTATATTTAAAACCCAAAATCCGAAAAACGACTGGAAAAAGATCGCATTCGCTATAAACTATGACAAAACAAATAATTATGACAATGCCGTGTTTTCCAAAGGGGAAAACCCAAATAATTCTGTGGCAGACTATTTTTTATATTATGCTAACCCAAATATAGATATCAATCAAGGTGGATTTTATTTAGATAATGTGAAGAATTCTTATTATGAAGAATTTAATTTTCAAGATCAACAAGCTTATTTAGGAATTACAGGAAATGTAATTCAACCAAATTTGATTGTTGACGATAACGATAGTTATCGTTCAAATAGCGTTGGAGGAAATTATTATCAGGAAAACTCTATCGAATCTTCCGGATATAATGGGAAGATCTCTTTCAATGCTTCGACAGCTTATAAGGACAAATTGATGATTGGAATTAATTTCAATTCTCATTTTACAGATTTTCGACAATCAACTAGATTTTTTGAAAAAAATATAAATAATAATGCAAATGGAATCCAAAATGCAACTTTTTATAATGATTTATACACTTATGGTTCTGGATTTTCGTTTCAATTAGGAACAATTTATAAAGCAACAAAAGAATTACGTTTAGGATTTTCTTATGAATCGCCAACCTGGTATATATTGAATGATCAATTAAATCAAAAATTATATACAAAAGGATTAAATTTTATAAACTATAACATCAATGGAATAGATAATTATCCTATAATAAATGGTCAATCTAACACTTCATCCGATTCAGATATCACAATTCTTTATGCCCCCTACAAACTTCAAACTCCAAGTAAAACCACGTTGAGTTTTGCTTATATCTTTGGTAAATCAGGCTTAATAAGTGTTGATTATGCAATAAAAGATTATGGCAACACCCAATTTAAACCAAAAAATGAATTTAGCAACACAAATACAAGTATGGCTAATCTTCTAAACCAATCAGGCGAATTGCGGATTGGAGGTGAATATAAAATTGAAGCTTGGAGCCTGAGAGCAGGATACCGTTTTGAACAAAGTCCTTACAAAAACAAAAATACTATGGGCGACTTAACCGGATATTCTAGTGGTATTGGATATAATTTTGGCGCTACCAAACTGGATTTGTCTTATGCCTCAACACAAAGGGATTCGAATCAATTATTTTTCAATAAAGGATTTTCTAAAGGCGCCGATATAAATACGACTACCAACACCATTACTGCAACCCTCTTATTTGAATTATAGCCATTTTATAGAATATCCTTGAAAAAATTGTAGAAAGCCATTTCATTTAGTGAAGTGGTTTTTTGTTTTTGACAGTTTGAAAATAGTACCAATTACTTTCAATGAATAGCAATTTTCATGCAAATTCAGTACGCTGCTTTTAAAATAGAAAGCATGCAATATGGCTCTAAAAAAACAAAGGGTTATGCTTCTACAAATAAAAATTGTAATTTTGCAAAATTCCCAAATTATAGGAATTATAAATCTATGAGAACCAAGTCTTTAAAAAAGAATAAAATCAACGTCATCACCCTTGGGTGTTCGAAAAATGTATACGATAGCGAAGTGTTAATGGGCCAACTTCGTGCTAGCGGAAAAGAGGTGGTTCATGAGCAAGAAGGAAATATCATAGTTATCAATACCTGTGGTTTTATTGATAATGCCAAAGCAGAATCCGTAAATATGATTTTGGAATATGCCGACAAAAAAGAAAAAGGACTGGTTGATAAAGTTTTCGTTACTGGATGCTTATCCGAACGGTACCGACCTGATTTAGAAAAAGAAATTCCCAACGTCGACCAATATTTTGGCACTACAGAACTGCCGGCTTTGTTAAAAGCATTGGGAGCCGATTATAAACACGAATTATTGGGAGAACGTTTAACGACGACGCCCAAAAATTATGCTTATTTAAAAATAGCCGAAGGTTGCGACCGTCCCTGCAGTTTTTGTGCCATACCAATTATGCGTGGAAAACACGTTTCCCAAACCATCGAAAAATTAGTAAAAGAAGCTGAAGGTTTGGCTAAAAATGGCGTGAAAGAATTGATCTTGATTGCTCAAGATTTGACCTATTACGGCTTGGACATATACAAAAAACGAAATCTTGGTGAATTGCTGGAGGCTTTGGTAAAAGTCGAAGGAATCGAATGGATTCGTTTGCATTACGCCTTCCCTACCGGTTTTCCTATGGACGTTTTGGAAATCATGAAACGCGAACCAAAAATTTGTAATTACATTGATATTCCGTTGCAACACATTTCGGATTCAATTTTGAAATCCATGCGACGCGGAACGACCAAAGAAAAAACAACAAAATTGCTACAAGACTTCCGCAAAGCAGTTCCCGGAATGGCCATTCGCACCACTTTAATAGTAGGTTATCCTGGAGAAACGCAAGAAGATTTCAAGATATTGAAAGATTTCGTGCAAGAAATGAAATTTGACAGAATGGGTTGTTTTGCTTATTCTCATGAAGAAAACACCCATGCTTATTTGCTAGAAGATGATGTTCCTGACACTGTAAAGCAAGAACGTGCCAATGAAATCATGGAATTGCAATCTCAAATTTCTTGGGATTTAAACCAAGAAAAAGTAGGTCAAACGTTCAAATGTATTATCGATAGAAAAGAGGGAGAACATTTTGTGGGACGAACCGAATTTGATAGTCCTGATGTGGATAATGAAGTTCTTATTGATGCTTCAAAACACTATGTGAAGACTGGCGAATTTGTGATGATAAAAATTATTGAAGCCACCGAATTTGATTTGTATGGTGAACCCGCTTAGATTTTCTTTTTAAAACCTAAAAATATGAAACTCATTCAAAAAATAGTATTACCCCTATTTGTTTTGCTTTACTCCCAAACCATTTCTGCACAATATGGAAACGGCTATGGAAATAATGGGTACGGAAATGGAAACGGTTATGGCAGCAACAGCATGGGTCAAATGGATCAAGGAAGCCAACAAGAAAGCGAAAAAGTAATTCCTGTGGAAGTGACGGTTTCTAAAGTAATGAAAGAAATGACGCCTGCAATTAATCTTGATGAACTTCAGGTAATTGCTATTTCCAATGTCTTGAAAGAAAGCATGAACACCCAAGGAAGAATACTAAAACTGAATGCGACACAAGAAGAGCAGATGGAGAATTTTAAAATCCTTGGAGAAACTACGGATAGAAAGATATTAGAATTTTTAAACAAAGATCAGAAAGAAAAATACCTGATTTTTAAAGAAGAAAGTAAAAACCCGAAAAAATCAAAATCCAAAAAGAAATAGAAATTAATCATTTTTTTGAACCCCAAAACTCAATCAAACAATATGACCTATTTAATGAAAAACTTTTTCTGTTGCCTTGCCCTAACAATTGTCATATCTTCCTGCTCCATAAATCCGTATCGAAAAAGTGAGAAGGTATACGACAAGAATTTAACCGTATTAAAAGAAACCATTTCCGAAAAAGAGGCCGTGCCTTTGAAAAGTGTTGTTGTTCCAGAAACAAGTCTTGACACTTTATACCTGAAACAATTGCTTACGTTTAAGGACTCCATATCTAAGACAGGGTCAATTCCTTTGCAAAACGGCATCAGCACCGAATGGATTGGAACGGTAAATTTCAATCTCAGAAAACCCAATTTCATCATCATTCATCATACCGCACAGGATTCTTTGAAACAAACGCTGAAAACATTCACGATTAAAGAGTCTAAAGTCAGTGCGCATTATGTGATTGGTCAAGACGGCAAAGTGGTACACATGTTGAATGATTACCTTCGTGCCTGGCATGCTGGAAATTCTTCTTGGGGACGAAATACCGATATTAATTCGGCATCTATAGGAATCGAACTAGACAATGACGGTTCCGAAGTTTTTTCGGAATTACAAATCAACAGTTTATTGGCACTGTTGACCAAATTGAAAAAAGACTACAACATCCCGACAGAAAACATCATTGGACACTCTGATATCGCCCCAACCCGAAAACAAGATCCAAGTGCGTTATTTCCATGGAAAACGTTGGCTTCGATGGGGTTTGGCATTTGGCCAGACGAATTATTAGAAAATGCTCCTGCTAACTTCAATGCAGAACAAGGATTAAGGATTATTGGTTACGACACTAAAAACCTTACTGCCGCAATAACAGCGTTTAAACTCCATTTTATTCAAACCGAAGTGGATGCTGTTTTGGACCCGAAAACGATAAACAGTATCTACAACTTATCGAAAAGACAATAGTAGAAATAATGGGAAGCAACAACTGCAAAATAATTTCTTTTATGAATTAGAGCAGTAAACTCGAAAAATACTGTAATACCAAAACGCATATAAAATAGTCCCTAATAAAAGACTATTTGTCAATCCTCAGGAGTCGCAACGCAGGAGAGTAGGGACGCTTTTCAGCGTGACAAAAGGGGTCGTAAGATTGATTAAAATATAGTAATGTTGGTGTAAAACAGAAATAAACTAAGCCAAAGCAGAAATCTGGGGGTATTTTCTAAATAATAACCATAGACTTGGCTGCCGGCAGGCAGGTCTGTGGAAAAAAAAATCGAAACTTAAATTAAGTCCAGTTATAAAAACAAAAAAAGTCCCGCAATTGCGGGACTCTTGTTTTAAATATTCTTTTTTCTTAGAAACCGTAAACTACAGCCATAGATACTTGTGAAGCAGATTTTGTTGGAGCTCCTTTAGAATCAGCAAACATATCTTTTGAACCACTATCCATTCTAAATTCAGGAATGAAAGTCAATCCACCTGATTTCAAGTTAGCCGATAAAGTGAAAGCAGTAACTGATTCTTTTGCAGATGGTGCTGTACCAACATATAAAGATTTCTCCTTAGCTTTGAAATTCTCCACACGCAAACCTAAAGTAAATTTATCACTAACTGCATAAGATGGATACAAGGCAAATCCTGTATATCCTTGTGTTCTATCACCAAGTACTGCATCCGCTGCTGGTGTATATGAGGATATAAAGATATCGGCTGGGTCTGTAGCATCATATGTCACTTCAGCGTCTTTACCTTCAGTAATTACAACAGCACCTATTTCTTTAACACCAGAAAAATCAGCTACGTTAAAGCCTAATTTGAATTTTTCTGTAACTTGGTAAGAACCTGTCAAATCAACAATAGTTCCAGAAGCAGAACCACTCAAGTAATTAACATAAGCGGTAAGCCCTTCAAATGGAGTTACAGACAATTGAGCTCCAACAGCATTTAAACCTAGAGCAGAACTAGCGCTGTAAAGATTCCATTGATCGTTAAAAGCACCTACCATCAAACCTACTTTGCTAGAGAAAGCGTAATTGGCTTTCACCCCAGCATTTTGGAAAGGTCCGTTGGTAAACAAATACGAAGTAGAATAATTTAAATTCGCCAATGGAGAAATTACTTCATATCCAATAAAAGTTCCCATATACCCCGCTGTCAAAGTTAATTTGTCAGAAGCAGCATAAGCAGCATACAAGTTTTGAATATTGAAAGACTGACCAGCTACATCTGGAATAGATTGACTTGTACCTCTTGGTCCAAAAGAAACTTCCCCTACGAAAGATGTTTTACCTGTTTTTTTCTTTAACGCAATATCAATCATACCTAATGATACAGAGTTTTGATCTCCAGCAAAACTAGTTCCAATGTTTGGAGTTTTTGCTAAATCATACTTGTAGTACAAATCTCCAGAACCTGAAATTTCTAGTGGTGTGTCTTGTGCAAATGCCACTGAAGTTGTAAGCGCTAAGGCTAAAATCGTAATTACTTTTTTCATTTTAATTTAATTTAATT
>CANHNG010000131.1:0-5738 GCA_947461915.1 Flavobacteriaceae bacterium | reverse complement strand
ATTACTTTTTCGGTAAAATGAAATTTCTCGCCTTGGTCTTCAAAGTCAATTTCCTTGTAAATATGGCCTTCACTCACATAGCGTTTGATGTGAAAATCAATGTTTTCAACAGTTTTGACTTCTTCCGGAACTAAATTCGCAATGACCTGGTTAACGTTCATAAAATCAATTACGGCAAAACCATATTCCGTTAGGGTTTCTTTCATTGCCTTCAAAGTGGTCAGGTTGTCTTCGTCATTTTCGAAATAACCAAAACTAGTAAACAAATTGAATATGGCATCAAATTTATCTTCAAAAGTTTCCCGCATGTCATGAACCTGAAAATGAAGCGTTTCATTCTGGTTTTTATTGGCCTCAATAATACTGTTTTCAGACAAATCAACACCCACAACTTCATAGCCCAACTGGTTCAAATAAATGGCATGACGTCCTTTGCCACAAGCCAAATCTAACACTTTTGCTTTCTCAGGAAGATTGAGATAGTGTGTCAAATTGTCCATGAAAATTTGGGCTTCTCTATAATTTCTTTCTTTATAAAGAATGTGATAATAAGGAGTGTCGAACCAAGATGCGAACCAATTATGGGTTTTGGGATTTTTAAAATCTGACATTTATTATTTTGAATTTCAATTAAAGTGCAAATTTAGACTATTTTTGCACCGAATACTTGATTTTACAATGGAAAATAATTTTAGAATGATTGCCAAAACCTTTTTTGGTTTTGAAGAAATACTAGCAAATGAATTGAAAATACTGGGCGCACAAGACGTCGAGCAAGGCGTAAGAATGGTTAGTTTCAAAGGTGATAAAGGTTTTATGTACAAGGCAAACTTGTCTTTGAGAACCGCTTTAAAAATATTGAAACCTATTTATTTTTTCAAAGCAAGAGATGAACAAGGTTTGTATAAAGGTATTTCCGGGGTAAACTGGTCGAAATTTATCAGTGCCAACCAGACTTTTGTGATAGATGCGACTGTACATTCAGAATATTTTAACCATTCGGAATTTGTTTCCCAAAAATGTAAAGATGCTATCGTAGATCAATTTCGGGAACGAACCGGACAACGGCCAAGTATTGAGAAAATACATCCCGATTTGAGAATCAACATCCATATCGACAAAGACCAAGTTTCGGTAGCTTTAGATACTTCCGGGAATTCGTTACACCAACGTGGGTACAGAACCGCCACGAATATTGCACCAATAAATGAAGTTTTGGCTGCAGGAATTCTGCTGCTTTCCGGCTGGGATGGTCAAGGTGATTTCTTAGATCCCATGTGCGGTTCAGGAACTTTTCTAGCCGAAGCAGCGATGATTGCCTGTAACATTCCAGCAAACATCAACCGTAAGGAATTTGCTTTCGAAAAATGGAACGATTGGGACAATGATTTGTTTGACCAAATCATGGATTCCCTGATGAAAAAAATTCGAGAATTTCATTACACCATAAAAGGGTACGACAAAGCTCCATCTGCGGTTCAAAAAGCAAAAGACAATATCAAGAACGCCAATTTAGACGAATATATCTCTATCGAGGAACGTAACTTTTTTGATACGGAAAAAACATCTCAAGGAAAATTACACGTAGTTTTTAATCCGCCTTATGATGAGCGATTGGATATTCACATGGAAGAATTTTACAAAAATATTGGCGACACCTTGAAGAAAAATTATCCAGGCACAAATGCTTGGTTCATTACTGGAAACTTGGAGGCTTTGAAATTTGTTGGATTGAAACCTTCCCGAAAAATCAAACTTTTCAACGCCAGCATCGAAGCCCGATTGGTAAAATACGAAATGTACGAAGGGAGCAAGAGAACGAAGTTCCAGACAGTAGATGATAGTGTTCAGTAATCGAACTAACACCTAATACCACTAAAAACATGACAAAATTACAAGTACGAGCATTTCTATACCAACTAGGTTGTTTTGCTATTTTATTTATTTCATTTCAATTTTTGATTGACAAATACACCCAATTATCTGGTTTATGGATTCCAATGACGGCTTTTGTTGTGGGAACCATTATGGCACCGAAGTTTCAAGCTGTTAAAACCAAAGACGGTGAAAAACTATTCATGAAATGGATGTTCGTAAAAGGAGTAAAGGATATAACATAATCATCAATTCGTAATTGTTTTTCTGATTATCATTTTGGGTAATAATCTATGATGTTTGCAATAACAGGATAACTCTTTTAAATTGCTTATTTTTGTATAAAAAGATACAAAATGCAACATATCATAGACCGTTTTATTAGTTACGTGATTATTGACACTGAATCAGATCCTAATTCAGAAACTACACCAAGCACAAAAAAACAATGGGACTTAGCCAATAAATTGGTTGAAGAACTGAAATCCATTGGAATGCATGATGTAACTATAGACAAAAACGCCTATATCATGGCCACTTTACCCTCTAATGTTGGCCATAAAGTACCCACGATAGGATTTATTTCGCACTTTGACACCACTCCGGATTTTACCGGTGCCAATGTAAAACCACAAATAATCAGAGATTATGATGGCAAAGACATTATATTGAATGCCAAACAAAACATCATTTTATCTCCAAAGTATTTTAAAGATTTATTACAATACAAAGGGCAAACGTTAATCACCACAGACGGAACGACTCTTCTTGGTGCGGATGACAAAGCTGGAATTACCGAAATTGTGACTGCAATGGAATTTCTGATACAAAATCCCGAAATCAAACACGGAAAAATTAGAATCGGATTTACCCCAGACGAAGAAATTGGTCGTGGAGCACACCATTTTGATGTAGAAAAATTTGGTTGCGATTGGGCTTACACTATGGATGGAAGTCAAGTGGGCGAATTGGAATATGAAAATTTTAATGCGGCTGGAGCCAAAATAATTTTCAAGGGGAAAAGCGTCCATCCAGGCTACGCCAAAGGAAAAATGATAAATTCAATGCTTATCGCTAATGATTTCATCAACGAATTACCCAAAGGTGAAACCCCTCAGGAAACAAAGGGTTACGAGGGATTTTTCCACGTTCATCATATAGCTGGAAGTATTGAAGAAACGGTTTTGGAACTCATTATTCGAGATCACAGCAAGAAAAAATTCGAAAAACGCAAAGAATTAATCGAAAAAATCACCAGAAAAATCAATAAGAAATTTGCCAAACAATTTGATGAGGATATCGTAATTGCCGAAATAAAAGATCAATACTACAATATGAAAGAAAAGGTTTTACCCGTAAAACATATTGTGGATATTGCCGAAAATGCCATGAAAAAATTGGGCATAAAACCGATTATAAAACCCATTCGTGGTGGAACTGACGGTTGCCAGTTATCTTACAAAGGCTTGCCTTGTCCAAATATTTTTGCCGGTGGTCATAATTTTCACGGAAAATACGAATATGTTCCCGTGGAAAGTATGCAAAAAGCAGTTGAAGTAATTGTGAAAATTGCTGAATTGAACGCTTTGGATTTGAGCAAGGGGGGAAAAGCCAAAACAAAGTAAGACAAAATTCTCTGATTTCAGTCTAGAGTCCTGAAAATTATATATGATTATAAAAACTAAACCATCATGGACTGAAATCCATAAAATTTATGTTCAGAAATTTTTGCTACTCCACAGGTTTTTGGATTGTCAAGTATTCTGAAAAACCTCCAAACACCTGTTAATTAAAAAAATCCCATCCCTGGTTTTAGCAAGGATGGGAAAACTTTTTTTCATTAAAGATTACGAAAACATGTCTTTTACTTTCTCGAAAAAAGACTTATCGCTTTTTTCTGGATTTGGAATAAAATTCTCATCGGTAAGATTCTTTTCAAAAAATTGTTTTTGTTCTTTGCTAAGTGTTTTTGGCGTCCAAACATTAACATGAACTAGCAAATCTCCAGTCCCATATCCGTTAATGCTAGGAATACCTTTCCCTTTTAATCTTAGAATTTTACCAGATTGAATTCCTTCTTCCAGTTTTATTCTCACTTTTCCGTTTACGGCCTCAATATCTTTTGATATTCCAAGAACTGCTTCAGAAATACTTACATACAAATCATAATGCAAATTTTCGCCCTCGCGTTTCAAAAATTCATGTTCGATTTCCTCGATAGCAACTATTAAATCTCCTGGCACACTGTTACCGGGTGCATCATTTCCTTTGTTGGAAACTTTTAGTTGCATTCCGTCAACAACGCCAGCTGGAATTTTTATAGAAACTGTTTCGTCTTCCAAAATCATTCCCTGAGAATCAGCCTCTGAAGGTTTTTTATCTAACAGCTGCCCGGAACCACCACAAGTAGGACACGTTGATGCTGATTGCATACGTCCCAAAATAGTGTTGGTCACACGCATTACTTGCCCTTGACCGTTACACGTAGAACAGGTTTTGTACGATACACCTGGTGCTTGAACTTTCCGTTTTACTTTTACTTTTTTCTCGACACCGTTAGCAATTTCTTCCAAGGTTAGCTTAACTTTGATGCGAAGGTTACTTCCTTTAACTCGACGTGAACCGCCTCCTCCGCCATTAAATCCTCCGCCGCCGCCAAAAGCACTTCCGAAAATATCTCCAAATTGACTGAATATGTCGTCCATGTTCATACCTCCATGATGACCGCCTCCAAAACCTCCTGAACCATCAAAAGCCTGATGACCATATTGATCGTATTTGGCTTTTTTGTTAGAGTCACTCAAAACTTCGTATGCTTCAGCAGCTAATTTGAATTTTTCTTCGGCAGCCGTATCACCTGGATTCTTATCCGGGTGGAATTCGAGCGCTTTTTTTCTGTATGCTTTTTTTATTTCGGCAGCATCTGCATTTTTGGTAATGCCCAGTATTTCGTAAAAATCTTTTTTCATTTATGTTTTTTTGTATGTTATAGGCGCAATAAATCGCGTCTCTACTGTCCAATAACTACTTTTGGAAAACGAATAATTTTATCACCCAGTTTATATCCTTTTTCTATTACATCAACAATTTTCCCTTTCAACTTGGGAGCGGGAATTTGAGTTATTGCTTCGGAAAAATCAGCATTAAAAACATCACCAACTTTTATTTCTACTTCTTCCAAGCCTTTTGAAACAAGCGTACTTTTGAGTTTTTCTTGAATAAGTTCAACCCCTTGTATTAACACATTATCATCGGTTTTTTTGATTTCAGCCAATGCTCTGTCAAAGTCATCTAAAACTGGAAGTAAAGCTAGCAAGACATCTTGGTTTGCCGTTTTGAATAATTCAATGCGTTCTTTAGCAGTTCTTCGTTTGAAATTTTCAAATTCGGCAAATAAACGCAAAAATTTATCTCTTTCAGAAGCCAAGTCTTGGGACAATTGCTCTTCCCTTGTTATTTCCTCTACTCGTTCTTCGATTGCTGCGTCTAAAACATCGGAATCTTTCTCATTGTTTTCAATTGAGGTTTGATCAACAATTTCATCATTAAGCGGGTTTTCTGTCGTCATTCTTATATTATTTTTAAAAAAATTCTTAAACTTCATTTTTAATATTTCTATGGATTGCAAAAGTACTGCCAAATCTTTCAATTTGTCAAATTGTCACCCCATAAAAAGCAAAAATTCATATCTCTTTTTATAGAAATCAAAAAACAGCTTTATCATTCGATTAAAAATTTAATATAATTTTAAGACTAAGATAATATAGTTTACATAGATTTGTCAAGATTAAATCCTGGATTAGAATTTTAAATTAAACTTAAGGTTAGTTTTCTAGGCTTTTAAATAATTATTAATTCACTTT
>CANHNG010000130.1 GCA_947461915.1 Flavobacteriaceae bacterium | reverse complement strand
AACTCCGTGAAAGACATTCCCTCTCCTTCTCCCGTTAAACGCTTTTTGACAGAATCTTTGGCCATCATATAGTTGACGGTGATTCGTTTGCCCACATCACGAGCAAAATTAATAAAAGACAAGTCCCTCATCCAGTCATAATTATTTACCAATATTGGAGCGTTTATTGCCTTTGAATTAAAATCCAAAAACCGGGACAAAATTTGTTTTATTCCCGCCACATTATGATTCAAAGTGGCTTCGTCCAAAAGGTTTCTTTCGTCTGATTTTCCAGATGGATCGCCAATCATTCCGGTAGCCCCTCCCACCAATGCGATGGGTTTATGTCCAAAATTTTCCAAATGAACCAAGAGAATTATCGGCACCAAACTTCCAATATGCAAGGAATCTGACGTCGGGTCAAAACCGATATAAGTGGTGGTCATTTCCTTTAATAATTGTTCTTCGGTTCCCGGCATAATGTCGTGAACCAATCCGCGCCATTGTAATTCTGCTATAATATTTTTCATTTTAATTATTAATTTGGGCAAAGATAAAATTTAAATATTGATTCGGTAATTTGTTGATTCGGTAATTTGAGAAAATAATTCGTAATTCATAGTACGTAATTCGTAATTTTGCTTTTATGGTTTTAGTCACGGGAGGAACAGGATTAGTCGGTGCGCATTTACTCCTTCATTTGGTTGAAAATGGAGACACGGTTCGTGCTATTTATCGAAATATAACCTCCATTCAAAAAACGAAAGCCCTTTTTTTACGCTATAAAAAAGAATCGCTATTTGAAAAAATAGAATGGGTTAAGGCCGATATTACTAATATTCCTTCTTTGGAAATGGCTTTCGAAAATGTGAAATATGTGTATCATTGTGCTGCCCTGATTTCGTTTGACCCAAAAGATGAAGATTTACTTCGAAAAACAAACATCGAAGGAACAGCCAATATCGTCAATTATTGTGTTGCTAAAACCGTGAAAAAACTCTGTTATGTAAGTTCAATTGCCGCTCTTGGGGACTTGAAAGGGAATGAAGCAATTATTACCGAAGAAGCCGAATGGAATCCTGAGAAGCAACATAGCGATTATGCAATTTCTAAATATGGTGCCGAAATGGAAATTTGGCGCGGGCAACAGGAAGGTTTAGATACGGTGATAGTAAATCCGGGAATTATCATTGGCCCTGGCTTTTTGGAACAAGGAAGCGGAATACTTTTCAAGAAAGTGGCGAATGGCCTGCCGTTTTACACCAAAGGAGTAACTGGATTCATCGCAGTTCCTGATGTGGTTCGGATTACCATACAATTGATGAAAAATGAATATTCAAACGAACGATTTACCCTCATTGCAGAGAATCTTATTTTTCGAGATTTGCTGAACGCAATTGCAGATTCCTTGAATGTAAAAAGACCCTACATTCATGCAAACCCACTGTTAATGAATCTATCCTACAAAATAGATTGGTTTATTTCGAATGTTTTTGGACAAAAAAGGAAGTTGGATCGGGCTACCGCCAAGGCATCATATGCCAAAAATTGGTATTCAAATGAGAAAATAAGTAGCACTTTAGACACCGGATTTTTGGACATTCACCACTATATAAAGGATATTTCAAAGTTATAATTCCAATTACTAGAATAAACTTAGTCAATGAATTGGACTTATTTTTTACTTTCCTTTTTTAATAATAGTGCTTTATCCTTTTCATTCTTAATAGCTTCTTCTAGCAAGGATTTGTTTTTTGCCAATCTCGAATTAATCTGGTCATACATATTCTTGTACTCCTTATAATCAGATGCATAATACATATTACTTTGAACAAATTGAGCGCTGTCAATTTTGTACTTTTTATAAATGTATTCGTCTGGGTTTATTTTATGGGTTTCGAGAGCGTTGGTACTTTGATATTTTATGGCTTCCAAAAGGGCTAAGTCATACATAACATCAACCATAACTTCCTTTTCTATAAGGTTTTCTGGTTTTTTTATGACTTCTTCTTTACAGCTTAAAATCAAGCTTATAAGAATAATAAATAGCACTCCTTTTTTCATTTCATACTATTATCTGTTAAACAACAACCGTTTTCCTGCACGAATATTTTTTACTTTAAAAGAAGCATACACTAACTGTCCGTTTACAATGGTGTGTGTGATTCTTGATTTAAAGGTAAAGCCCTCAAATGGCGACCATCCACATTTTGCTAAAATATTTTCTTTTTTTACACTCCAAGGCAATCCTGTATTTACAATAACCAAATCTGCATAATATCCTTCTTTGATAAAACCCCGCTTTTCAATTTTGAAAATTTTGGCAGGATTGTGGCACATTTTTTCGACTATTTTTTCTATGGTTATTTTGCCTTGGTGGTACGCTTCAAACATAGCTACTACTGCGTGTTGCACTAAAGGACCTCCTGAAGGGGCTTTGAGGTAGGATTGGTTTTTTTCTTCCAAGGTGTGAGGGGCATGATCCGTGGCAATTACGTCGATTCTATCATCTAGCAAGGCTTCCCACAAAACTTTTCGATCATTGGCGGTTTTGACTGCAGGATTCCATTTTATTAAATTGCCTTTTGTAGCATAATCTTCATTGGTAAACCACAGATGATGAATACATACCTCAGCAGTGATTTTTTTATCTTCCAATGGGATTTTATTAGTAAACAAATCCATTTCCTTGGCTGTTGAAAGGTGGAAAACATGTAACCTAGCGCCCGTTTTTTTGGCTAGGGCAATGGCCTTGGAAGAAGAAATGTAACAGGCCTCTTCGCTACGAATAAGATGGTGCGCCGTTACAGGAATAGCATCACCAAATTCAGCTTTGTATTTTTCCAGATTGTTTTTTATGGTCGTTTCGTCCTCACAATGTACGGCAATAAGCATAGGGGTACTTGAAAATATTCGTTCTAAAACAGCTTCGTTGTCAACCAACATATTTCCCGTCGAAGAGCCTAAAAATATTTTAATTCCGGCTACATTCTTTGGGTTTGTTTTTAGAACCTCTTCCAAATTATCATTTGTGGCGCCCATCATAAACGAATAATTGGCATAAGAATTTTCGGAAGCAATTTGGTATTTATGCTCTAGAATCTCCTGCGTAACCGCATTAGGAATCGTGTTGGGTTGTTCTATGAATGAAGTAATCCCACCGGCAACAGCTGCTTTTGATTCCGATTCTATATCGCCTTTGTGCGTCAATCCAGGCTCTCTAAAATGCACTTGGTCATCAATGACTCCAGGTATTAAATAATTTCCTTCGGCATCAATAATAATACATTGGGATGATTTGGCACTAATGCTTTCCGAAATTTCAACAATTAAATCATTTTCTATTAACACATCCCCCTCGAAAATGGTTCCTTCATTAACTATTTTGGCATTCTTTATTAAAACCCTGTTCATTATATCTTTTCTTTAATTATAAGGTATTGACTAAATTTTTTAGCCGGAGTGCGACAACTCCTAAAACGGCTTCTTGAAAAATAGCGGTGCTCATTTTAGATTGTCCTTTTGTTCTGTCGGTGAAAATAATGGGTACCTCAACAATATTAAAATTTTTGCAAAAGGTCCGGTATTTCATTTCAATTTGAAAAGCATACCCAACGAATTTTATTTTGTCCAAATTAATTTTTTCCAAAACTTTTCTCTTGTAACAAATAAAACCTGCCGTGGCATCATGTATTTTCATTCCTGTAACAAGTCGTACATAAACCGACGCGAAATAAGACATTAACACCCTATTTAAAGGCCAGTTCACGACATTTACTCCCGTAACATAACGAGACCCAATGGCTAAATCAGCTCCTCCAAAGTGACAGGCTTCATACAATTTTTCCAAGTCGTTAGGATTGTGCGAAAAATCGGCATCCATCTCAAAGACAAAATCGTAGTTTTGCTCTAAGGCCCATTTAAAACCATGTACATAAGCGGTTCCCAAACCTTGTTTTCCGGCTCTTTTTTCTAAAAATAATCTACCTCCAAATTCCGATTGCAGCATGACTACTTTATCTGCGGTATGGTCTGGCGAATTATCATCAATGACAAGAACATGAAAAGGCTTATGCTGTGATAGCACGGACCGAATGATGCTTTCTATATTTTCAATTTCGTTATAGGTTGGAATTATAACAATACTATCATTCATATTTCTTGTAATTTCAACGCAAAAGTAAACTTTTTAAGCCATTTCATCCACAATAAAATTATAATAAAAAGAATGAAATAAAAAATCAGTAATTTTGCACCGTTATGATTGAAAATGTACTTCATCCGAGGATAATTGAGAATAAAGATTGGGCAACGTTCCTTTTCGTGTTGTCATTTGCTACCATTGCATTAACAAAATCTGTTTTTGAGAATCGTTTCGCCGATTTTACAAAATTGATTTATTCGGATAAATACACTAGCGTTTATAAAGACAGTAGCCATCTCATGAGTGGTTTTACTATTGCGCTTTTTTTGGTACAAATTATATCTTTTGCCTTTTTCATTCAGCTTTCGCTGAGTCATTTTGGTTATGGTTCAAAAACAGATTGGATTCTCTACATTCAGATCATCACTTTTCTGTTTTATTTTGTAATGTCCAAGTTCTTAATTGAAAAAATAATTGCTACCGCATTCAACATTGACGAATTCATCGAACATTTTAACCTACAAAAAGTCATTTATAGAACCTATATTGGATTGTTTATATTACCAATCAATGTCATATTGTTCTATTACGACAACATCTCAAGAAGCATTCCCCTATTGATAATTGGTATTATACTGACCATAAACACGTTCGTTTATTTTGTTTCAGTGAAAAATTATCAAAATTTAATATTCAGTAAGTTGTTTTATTTTATTTTGTATCTTTGTGCACTCGAAATAGCACCGTATTATTTCATGTATTATTGGTTTACGAAAAGTATAGCTTAGAAAATGTCAAATATGAAAGTGAAAACGATTTTGGTGTCACAGCCCGAGCCCAAAGTGGAGAACTCTCCTTACTTTGATCTTCAACAAAAACATAAAGTAAAAATTGATTTCAGACCTTTTATTCACGTAGAGGGAGTAAATGCTAAAGAGATTAGACTTCAAAAAATTGATTTACACAATTTCACTGCTATTATTTTAACGAGTAAAAATGCTGTGGACCATTTCTTTAGAGTAGCTGATGAAATGCGTTATAAAGTTCCTGAAGGATTGAAATATTTCTGTCAATCTGAAGCAATTGCCTTTTACCTACAAAAATACGTAGTGTATAGAAAACGTAAAATTTATGTTGGTTCTAAAGATTTTGCCGATTTATCTCCACTTATTAAGAAATACAAGGACGAAAAATTCTTGTTACCCGCTTCGGATCAATTGAATGCAGATGCGCCAATCACTCTTAATAATTTAAAAGTAGATTGGACTCAAGCCGTTTTTTACAAAACAGTAATGAGTGATTTGTCTGATTTGGCAGATGTATATTACGATGTATTAGCGTTTTTTAGTCCAACTGGGATAAAATCACTATTTATGAACTTTCCTGATTTCGAACAAAACAATACCAGAATCGCGGTTTTCGGTAGCACAACCCAAAAAGAGGCATTGGATCATGGTTTGAGAATTGATATTCTTGCTCCAACACCAGAAACACCTTCAATGACAATGGCACTAGAAAAATATATTGTAGAAGCCAATAAAGGAAAATAAGCTTTTGAATAAAATTATACAATATTAAAAAGTTGCGTATATCGCAGCTTTTTTTATGTTAAATTCCAAATTATCTACGAATTTTAGGCTAGCTATTTTTAGAAATTAAACAAAAAAATCCGCCTCTATTTTATTAATAGAGGCGGATTTAATTTTT
>CANHNG010000129.1 GCA_947461915.1 Flavobacteriaceae bacterium | reverse complement strand
GGAATTTCTAATTTATCGGTAATTCCAATTAACTTTTCGGCAATTCGCATCGCCATTTCTTCGCCTTCAATGGCGCAAGGCCCAGCCAATAGAAAGAAGTTGCCACTATCAGCATGTTTTATTTGTGGAATATGGTGTAGATTCATAAGGTGATTTTAGAAAGGGCAAAGATAGTCAGGATTTGTGATTTACGATTTAGGATTTGTGATTAATTTTTCTTCAAGGTGAGCCCAACAGGAACCATCAATACTCCTTTTTCATAAATATTCAAATATAGGGTAACGGGATTTTGTTGTCCTTCCCATTTTAGTTCGTAAACATCCAAAAAACCGGCTCCCATCTCGCTTCTCTTTGTTGGAAAGGGACAGCAACTTTCTAATTTAGTGTAGGTGATTTTTTTCCCTTTTGGTCCTGCCAAAGCATTCAGATAACGTTGCTGGTTAATGGTTTCGTTTTTTGTGTTGGAATAAAAAAGGTTAATAGGATATTCTTTTTCATAACCATATCTTTTATCCTTGCTGTATTCATTGATGACGAATGTATTGTTGCTTTCCAAGCGAGGAATAGGAGCATTGTCATCCACATTTTTTAAAGTGGACTGAGTACTGATACAAGATGTGAACAGAAGTAACAATGAGATAAAAGGCAGGATTTTTTTCATAGTTTTATTTGGTTTAATTTTTTTCGAATCTAATTTTTTCCTGGTTCAGATTTTACTTCTTAAATTCGTAATATGATTTAAACAACAAATTTAGTCGGTATTGCGGCCATAAACAATAATTATACTTTAATAATTTCAATTTTTTAAAATAAGAATTATTATTTTAGCCCAATAAAAAGAAAGTTATGGATATTATTTTTCAAACTTGGACTTGGTATGTTTCGGGATTTTTGATAGGTATGGTCATGCTTTGTCTGATTTATTTCGGGAAAGCTTTCGGGATGTCGTCTAATTTAAGCACTTTATGTTCCATGACTGGAATAGGAAAAAGGGTGTCTTTTTTTGATTTTGATTGGAAAGAACAACAATGGAATTTGTTCGTGGTTTTAGGAGCCATGTTTGGTGGTTTTGTGGCTAATCGTTTTATGAGCGATACATCAAATGTTACCATCAATCCAAAAACAATTGCACAATTGGAACAATTGGGTATTGAAGCTCCAAACGGAAAATTGTTGCCTGATGTTTTATTCGGGAACGCTGTTTTTGAATCTCCTAAAATGATTTTTATTCTGCTGATAGGCGGAATTCTAATAGGTTTCGGAACGCGTTACGCTAGCGGATGTACTTCTGGACACGCCATTTCTGGATTGAGTAACTTTCAAATTCAATCATTGAAAGCTGTAATCGGATTTTTTATAGGAGGCTTGATAATGTCTCACTTTATTTTACCCTTACTTTTCTAATTATGAACACATTTAAATATTTATTTGTTGGATTTGTATTCGGAATTATTTTGACAAAATCAGAAGCTATTTCTTGGTATAGAATTTATGAAATGTTCCAGTTTCAATCCTTTCACATGTACGGAATTATTATGGTTGCCGTTATTACGGGGATTATTGGAATCCAAATCATAAAGAGAAATAACGTAAAAGATACTGATGGCTTGCCAATAGCGATTCAAGACAAAGAACCCGGTTCTACTCGTTTTTGGGTGGGCGGCATATTCTTTGGATTGGGTTGGGCATTGGTAGGAGCTTGTCCGGGTCCTATATTCATTTTACTTGGTGCAGGATTTTTACCCGTGTTGTTGGTGCTTTTCGGGGCGCTTTTTGGAACTTTCCTTTATGGGTTGTTACGAAATAAATTGCCTCATTAAAATAATTCTATTGATAAACAAAAAAAACAGGGTTTTTCTTAGTATGAAAACCCTGTTTTTTTTTATTTGAAGACTTGAAGTTTTATACTATTTCGGCACTCAATCCTGCTTCAAGTAATTGAGTACATTGTGGTTTTAATTTTTCTAAAACACCCGTTTTTACAGTGCATTTTCCGTTAAAGTGGACAATCAAAGAGCATTGTTCCGCTTGTTCAGGAGTGTGTTCACAAACCCGAATCAAGGTGTCAATTACATGGTCAAAAGTGTTGACATCATCATTATACACTATAATTTCGTTGTTTATGGTAGTAGCCTCTTTGAGACTAACTTTCTCTCTTGTTTTTTCTATTATACTCATTTTTATATAATTTGCAGGTTTTAAATAAAAATACAGTTGGTTCTCTATTTTGGACGATTTTTCAAAAAGAATTTCCTGAATAAAATCAAGCTAAGTTTCTGGTTTTTCTTCTGTCTAGCTTACCTTCCAAGCTGTTTAGTTTCATAAACCGCCTCCCAATGATTTTTTCTGTTCATATCCATTTTTTTGGACTATTCTATTACTAATTTGCGTATTTTAAAGATACCCAGTTATTTCTTTCAAACTTTTTGATATAAGTCAATCCTTTTTCGACACATGACGCATCAATATATGGAATGTCTTCTTCGTAAAATCCGCTCAATAATAGGGTTCCTTTTGGATTTAAACAATCTACATAAGTTTGCATATCGTTCAACAATATGTTTCTGTTGATATTAGCAATTATCAAGTCGTATTTTTTGTCAATCAATAAGGCGGCTTCCCCTTCATAAACCGAAATATGTCTGCAGTTATTGCGTTCGGCATTTTCTATGGAATTCAAGTAACACCAGTTGTCAATATCAATGGCGTCAATGGGTTGAGCGCCCTTCATTTCAGCCAAGATGGCCAAAATAGCTGTTCCGCAACCCATATCCAAAGCTTTCATTCCTGTAACGTCGATTTCCAACAAATGCTGAATCATCATGTGCGTGGTTTCGTGATGACCCGTTCCGAAACTCATTTTTGGTTCAATTACAATATCAAATTCGGCATCTGTTTTTGGGTGAAAAGGGGCACGAACATGACAATTTCCATCTACATCGATTGGTTCGAAATTCTTCTCCCACTCTTCGTTCCAATTGACTTGGTCAATTTCTTCAATTTTGTAAGAAATAGTGAATTCTGGAGAATTCAAAATGAATAAATCATCCAAAATGTTTTCAGTCCAAAGGTCTTTTTGGATATAAGCAACTATTCCCAAATCACTATCGATAAAGCTTTCAAACGGCAGTTCACCCAATTCGGCAATAAGAATTTCCGAACCTAAATCTTTTGGTTCAACCGTAAAATGAAAGCCTAAATAGATATTTGACATAAAATTTGTTTTTGCAAAGGTAAGAATCTCTTTTGTTGGATTGTGAAAAACAAAAAAGAGATTTGAATAGTATCCAAACCTCTTTTTACTTTATTTTTTACTTTTAAATAGCGTTCACAATCGACACAAAATCTTTTGCATTAAGGGCTGCGCCACCAATGAGACCTCCGTCAACATCGGGTTTAGAGAAAATTTCCTTTGCATTGTCTGGTTTTACGCTTCCTCCATAAAGAATGGAAACATCCTCGGCAACATCACTTCCAAAAGTTTTGCGAACAGTTTCTCTAATAAATTCATGCATTTCCTGAGCTTGTTCAGGACTGGCAGTTTCGCCTGTTCCAATTGCCCAAACTGGCTCATAAGCCAAAATAATATTCTCCCAATCTTTTGCTTTTATTTGGAATAATCCATCTCTCAATTGGTTTTCCACAATATTAAAATGATTTGCAGATTGACGGTCTTTCAATTCCTCGCCAAAGCAAAAAATAACTGTCATGTCATGTTTCAAAGCCGTGTCTAGCTTATTGGCAATCAAGGCGTCGGTTTCGTGATAAATGGCTCTGCGCTCTGAATGCCCAAGAATAACGGTATCTACACCGATGCTTTTTAGCATATCGGCCGAGATTTCACCAGTATAGGCACCACTTTCCGCTTGGTGCATATTTTGGGCTGCAACGCTGATAGACGTATACTCTAAGTGATCTACAGTTGAAGCTAGGTTGACAAATGTAGGTGCCACAATTACCTGCGCATTACTTTCCGTTGGGATTTGTGCTATTAATTCGTTTAATAAATCTTCGGTTTGTTCTGCATTTTTGTTCATTTTCCAATTACCTGCTACAATCTTCTTTCTCATTTTATTTTTTTTAATTTAGTTTTAATTTTTTTTAATTTTTTAAGGTGGTATTTATTTGGTCAAAATCCGTTTCAATCGCTCTGTAAAGCACTATTTTTCCAGTTTTGTCAACAATGATATATCTTGGAATCCAATCTAAATCTATCGCTTTTGCAAAAACGCCTTTCATTTGGTCCTTGGCCATAAAATGCTCCCCTTTTAAATCATATTTTGCAATTCCTTCTTTCCACTGAGCATCTGTTTTGTCCATAGAAATAAACATATAATCAACATCGGGATTGTTGGTTTGTAATTCATGTATTTTTGGCATTGCCTTAACGCAATCCCCACACCAAGAGGCCCAAACCTCGATTAGCAAGGTTTTTCCCTTGTGTTTTTTTACTAATGTTTTGAAAGGGATTTGGCCTCTATCAGTAGTCAGCAATTTTGCCGACAATGCTTCATTCGAAAACTCTGTTTTTTGGGCATTAGAACAAGAAATGATTGCTAAAGTTACCAGTAATGTGACTATTTTTTTCATTGAATATTTTTGCAAAACATTTTAGTTCCAAATAAAGTTTTTATTTTAATTTTGAATCCTTAGAAGGGTCGTCCATATAAAAAAGACGGCTTCTCTTCTTTTTCTTAGTGAAATATACTTTTTTGATGGTATAGCCTACGTATACCCCTGAAGCCGCCATTAAAGTACAACCTACAATAACGTAAAATATATTGCCTAAGGGCACCTCAAACCAGGTAGACACTTCGTCAAGCAGGTAGAAACCAATTGCAAAGGCGAAACAACTAAGTATAATTAATTTTCTTCTTTTTTTCCTTCTCTCAGTTCGACTGCTCATAATTTAAAAGCTCTTATATGAATTATAAATTTAAATTATCAATATCATTGTAATGCACTTTTTGCTTGATTGTCCCTTTCTCAAGAATGGCAATACTTGGATTGGCTCTTTCAATGGTTTTTAAAGCTATCCCATCACAAAAATAGAACTCGAAAGAAAGACCAAATTGTTTTTTAGTTTTAGCAATTTCTTCAGGTGATGAGGCTGTCATTCCTATTACTTTATATCCTTTTTTTAGTGCAATTTGATTTAATTTTTCCAATTTTTCCAATCCGCTTTCATTGGCTTTAGCCAAATCATAAGCCACAATCATAAGTAATTTTGGTTCTTTCAGAAATTCATCTTTGTGGTCTAAGCCGTCTTTTTCCATTGCAAAATCATGGATGGGAGGAACGTATCCCTCTGTTATTACCTTGTCTTTTCTATCCACAAATGTGGCCCCAGCAGGAATTGACATCAAATCCTTTTCGGCAAATTCCTTATCAACCCCATTTACTTTATAAATAAAAATCATCTCCACCACCGATTTTGGTGCACCCACCGGAACTTCCATTCCCTTTTGGATGTTGTTCCCTATTTTATATGGTCTAAAATCAATTATTGGCAAATGATTAATCACCCAATAACCCATAAAAGCGCACAAGGCGACACTCGAAAAAGCCAAAATATGTTGAGCAATATTCGAGAATAATGGCTTAATTAGTTTTTGATTGAACAACAGAATTACTATAAAAAACAAAAGCACAATGTCTTTGGTAAAGGATTGCCAGGGGGTTAAATGCAAAGCATCGCCAAAACAACCGCAGTCTTTCACCACGTCGAAATAAGCAGAATAAAAGGTCAAAAAGGTGAACATTACCACCAAAACTAGTAAACTCCAAATCGTAGATTTTGAACGGTAACCAATGAGCAGCATAACACCCAAAACCACTTCCAGGAT
>CANHNG010000128.1 GCA_947461915.1 Flavobacteriaceae bacterium | reverse complement strand
TTTTTGAAATTCCATTATTGTACTAATTAAAGTACCGCATAAGCAGCTTCGTAATTTGGCTCGTTGGCAATTTCAGGGACTTGTTCCGTATGTATGATAGTTCCGTTTTCGTCAACTACAATAATGGCTCTCGAATGTAAACCGGCTAAAACACTATCAGTAATTTCTAATCCATTTGTTTTTCCGAAACTTCCGTCCTTAAAATCAGATAAATTGATTATATTTTCGATTCCTTCTGCACCGCAAAAACGTTTTTGTGCAAAAGGCAAATCTCTTGAAATACACAATACTTTGGTGTTTTCCAATTTAGCAGCGCTTTCGTTAAATTTTCTTACAGATGTTGCGCAAGTCCCAGTATCAATACTTGGAAAAATATTCAAAACCAATTTACTTCCTGAAAAATCAGCTAAAGAAGCAATTGAAAGGTCGTTTTTTACTAATTTAAAATCGGCTAGTTTTGAACCAACTTTTGGTAATTCACCCGATGTGTGTATTGGATTTCCTCCTAATGTTATTGAAGCCATTCTTTTTGTTTTTTTAATGAGGTTCAAAAGTATGAAAATTTATTTAGGATTTAGGATTTTGAATTTAGGATTTGCTAATTATTCAAAAAAAACGCTCTCATTACTGAAAGCGTTTTTGTGCATTTTATTTTATAATCCACTACTGTTTGCGTAAGCTCATGTTTATACCTATTGATCGATTGAACCCAAAACCCGTTTCATAAAAGTATTTAAAGCCTCTTTTTTATCCATTCCCTCATTAATCATTTTTTGAACTTCCAAGGCTCCGTACATGTTAGAAATTAATTCTCCAATAACGTCCAGCTCTTCGTCTTTTAGAGAGGAAACTTCGGTTAGAGCTTCCAATACTTCGATGGTTTCAATAAGATAGTCCTGGTCATTTTCTTCAATAAATTGAGATAAATGTTTGATTATGGGTAGCTTCATTTTTTTAGATTTTTAATACTTTTTTCAAAGTTTCAATCTTTGTCAAAAAGATTATTTAAACAATTTCTTTTACCAACTCGGCTAAAACCTCTGCTTTATTGGTTTGGGTTTCATTCACCAATTTCCCGTTGACAAAAGTCGCAAAAGTAGGCAAGTTGCTTACGTTAGCCAGCTTTCTGGATTCAGGAGAATTTTCAGCATCCACCAATACAAAGGTCAAATTTTCGTTTTCTGAAGCCAGTTTTTTGAATTTAGGTTTCATAATTCTACAGTTTCCACACCAAGAAGCCGAGAATTGCACCACTACTTTTTCGTGTTTGGAAACCAAATCGGTTAAGGTATCTTCGTTTAGTTCGATTAACATGAGTTTGTTTTTTTTAATTTAAAAAAATTAGTGTGTACCTAGATAAGCTGCAGTACTGTTTCTGTCTGCGCTCATAGCTTCTTTACCTTCTTCCCAATTGGCTGGACAAACTTCTCCTTTGGTTTGAACGTGTGTGTAAGCATCCACCAAACGTAAATATTCGTTTACGTTGCGACCTAATGGCATATCATTAACACTTTCGTGAAAAATTTTGCCATCTTCATCAATTAAATAGGTTGCTCTGTACGTTACGTTAGAACCTTCAACAATAATAGAATCCGTTTCGTCGCTATAGCTTGTGGATTCAATATCAAGAATCCCTAGGATATTGGACAAGTTACGATTCGTGTCTGCCAGGATAGGGTAGGTAACACCTTCAATTCCACCATTGTTTTTTGGAGTGTTTAACCAGGCAAAATGCACTTCGTTGGTATCACAAGAAGCACCAATTACCATAGTATTCCTTTTTTCAAATTCAGGTAAGGCTGCTTGAAAAGCATGTAATTCCGTAGGACAAACAAATGTGAAATCTTTTGGATACCAAAACAACAATACTTTTTTATTGTTATTGGTAGCTTCTTCGAAAATGTTAATTTTTAAATTATCGCCCATTTCTGAAATGGCGTCAACTGCAATACTTGGGAATTTTTTTCCTACTAATGACATATTTTATGGATTTAATTGTTATTAATTATTTGATTACAAATGTAAATGAAAACTAATAGTTGGATGTATAGTTTTTGATTATTAATTTTTATATTGCAATAGTCAATTACTATAAATCTTTTTTAAGGTTTTTCTTGTGGTTGGTATAAACAGAAAAACCTCGGGAGTAAAAAACTTCCGAGGATTGTGTTAAATGCTGTTTTTATGAATATCACTCTTGGTAATCGCAATTTCGTACTTAAAGCGATGTCAAAAAATGCAGAGGTATTTAAAAATATCTTTAATTGGCAATACTAAATTTAGTATTCTGTTGGCTCCATTTCCTCTAATTCACTTTTGGAATCAAAACCTATGATTGCAGAATAAATGGCATAATTCATAGAATACATAAAGGGAATGGTGAAAAATACACCAACAAAACATCCTATAAAACCTACCATAGAGGCAATGCCTGCTACAATTAATAGGCCCAAAAGCACTAAAGGCTGTTTTGAAACAATGGCTATACTAGTTTTTAGGGATTCAATAGCTTTCAAATTTCCAAAAACAATTAACGGAATGGACAAAAACGTCAAAAAAGATAACGTAATAGCTATCAAGGATCCAACGAACTTGATTCCGGTATAGTCAAGCAAAAGGGAAAGGCCAGAACCCATAAGAGTTACTAATAATGTGGAAAATAAAATTTGTGTAAGATATGGGGCTTTATAATATTCAAATATTGTGGAAACATGAAATTCTTCGCCTTTTTCACCACAATCTGCCATTTTAAGAAATCCGGCTTGAAACGGACTTATTAAAATGGTAATCAATAATACGCTTCCGGTATAGATTAATAAGAAATCCTTGGGAAGATTCTCCGGATTAAAACTTCCTCCTTTTAAACTCTCCATAATGGTTTCCATATCAAAAAATGAAATGGCTATTTCAAAAAGTACGGCAACAAACAAAATGGAGAAAACCAGCAGCATTAATCCCGCATACAAGGCTATTTTTTTATAATTTTCGAAAGCATGTTCGAATACATTTCCGAAATTAAGATCATATCCATTGGTTTTTATTCTTTCTATTTTCTCTTGTATTGATTTCATTTTTTTATTTTTTGTGGACTATAATTATAACTTGAAATAGACTTTTTCAAATGGGATTCTAAAACGTGCTCCATAAACACCATTTTCTTCCCGAATACCGCAGCCTATTAGCCTATTTATTTCGGATGATGATGGCAAATGTACTATTTTTTTCACTCTTAACGAATCAAAACCTTCCGTAGGACAAGTATCATAATTTAAGGAAGCCAACGATACAATTTATAAAAAAAAATCTCGATACTTAGTGCATTAAATAGCATTGAGTATCGAGAATTTTTTAAACCATAAAACAATCACTTTAGACTATAAAAATCCAAATCTAAACCCGGTGTAAAAATCAGCTTGTTTACTGTCATTTGTAACTGCCGTTAAAATAGAGTTCGAGCCAAGGAAAAAGCCGCCCAATCTAAATCCTAAACCAGCGGTTGTTCCAGATATTTCATTAACTCCAACTGGTAAATAAGCCTCAAAAAAGCCTAGAGATACTCTAGGAGTCACAGAGAAAATATTTTGAGAGGTAATCTGATCGTTTCCACTATCAGAATTCATTTTTTGCTGTAAAAACAAGGTAACATTCAATTTCGAAATCACTTTGACATCTGCATATAAATTTAAAACGGTAGGTAGTTTTACTTTGAACTCTTTTTTGGTTTCTGGATTTGTTAAATAGGGATCAAAAGCATCTTCTATTTCTTTTATACCAGAGGCACTAACAAATTTTTTTAAATCTAAAGGCGTACTTCCTATTTCTAATTTATAATTTTTAGAATAATTATCATCCCCTTTAAAAGTCATGCTTCCTATGTTTTTTAAGGCGGCTCCTATTTTTAATTTATAGGATTTTCCAGCCCCTTTCAGTTGATAGTTCACACCCAAATCTGCGGCCATTCCGTTTAAATTTCCAAAAAGGGAGTTGGTATAGTCGCTAGTGTTCGAAAAACTATTAGCTAATCCCCCTGTGTAAGCAATATTTATGTTAGCACTAGCATTGCTTAGTTCAATCCCTGTAGAAGTTAAATAGAAATCTCCCTTAAAATTATCAGCTCCAATATTAGCATAGGAACCTGGAAATAATAACTTCAAAGTTACCCCGCCGCTAATTTTATTTTTTTCATTCTCAAAAATTTTGTGGGAAGCAGAAAAACCAAGTTCGCCCCAAGTAGCAGCAGTAATACGCTGGCTTTTAGTGCTTAAAATAGTAGGTAGTGAATTAACAAAATCACCATTTATAAATGCATCCCCAATAGCAGGGTTAAAATCCACCACGCTTGTTTTTATATGTCCTGCCGTCGTTACGGCGAATCCCCAGTTTAATAGTTTAAAGGCAACTCCAGGTAATAAAAAATCCGCATCTACATTAAAGCTTACAGGTCCTGCACTATCAAAGATACTGTTTTCCAGATTATTGCCATTTGCAATGTCACTAAAGCCAATTTTGTTGTTGGCTACATTAAAACTGAAAGACATTAATTGTACTTCAAATTTGCTATCCAAATTGGATAATTCTGACGGATTTAAACTAGCATTTAAAATCCCAACACGTTTTGAGGTGGTAATTCCTGAAAAATGATCTTGGGCAAAAGTGGGAATGAAGAATAAAGTACACAGCAATAAGGTGATTTTTTTCATAATTTTAGTTTAAGATTTAGAAATTGAGTTTTAAGTTTTTCAAATATAGATAAATATGTTAATTTATTTATAATTTTTAGAGATTAAATGTTTGAAAGAATCATTTCAATGCATTCCAAACGGCGTCTTCTGGCACTGGTGCAATAACAATTATATTTTCTTTTGAAACGGGATGGACAAAAACCAGTTGTCTCGCATGGAGATGTATACCACCGTCGGGATTGCTTCGGTCGAAACCGTATTTTAAATCTCCTTTTATGGGGGAGCCAATGGCTGATAGTTGTGCCCTGATTTGGTGGTGTCTTCCTGTATGAAGATTGATTTCCAAAGCGAAATAATGGGTCAGTTCTTTAATGATTCGATAGTCTAAACTGGCTAATTTGCTTTCCGGAACCTCATTGATATGTGCCTTTGAAGTATTATTTTTTTCGTTTCTTTTTAGAAAATGAACCAGTTTGTCCTCGGGTTTTTGAGGCTTGTTTTTTACGATAGCCCAATAGGTTTTTTGAGTTTCCCTGTTTTTGAACAATTCGTTCAATCGCGTTAAAGCCTTACTGGTTCTGGCAAAAACTACAATTCCAGTAGTCGGTCTATCGAGTCTGTGTACTACTCCTAAGAAGACTTCTCCCGGCTTGTTATACTTGTCCTTAATGTATTCTTTGACCACTTCGGATAGCGGTTTGTCTCCTGTTTTATCTCCTTGCACAATATCTCCCACGCGCTTGTTTATGACAATAATATGATTGTCTTCGTGCAGAATTTGGAGGTTATTTTTGGTGGATAGAATTTTCATTTAGATCATTTAGATAACTTAGAATCTAGTCTTTTAGAGTTGAACGGAATTTATAGGTCATTTTGATAATTTCTTCAAGTTGTATTAATAAAGGATCCAATTTATCTTGATGAATAAAACCTAAATCTAGGGCTATTAAAATTTGTTTTTCAATTTCATAAGCTGGAACCAATTGCAATTTCCAGAAATCTTGAAAAATCTTTGTTTGAATTTTTTGATGAACCTTCGGCTATATTTGAGGGAATTGAAACAGAAGCTCTTCTCAATTGATTCGTAATTCCAAATTTTTCATCATTTGGAAAAGTTGAAGTTATTGAATAAATTTCAGAACAAAAGAATCTACTCTTTTTCCAAATTCCCAGTTCTTTGAATTGATGCATCTAATATT
>CANHNG010000127.1 GCA_947461915.1 Flavobacteriaceae bacterium | reverse complement strand
CTTCTAGCCTTCAAAAGGCTAGAAGCTTTATGTTTTTAATAGAATCTTAGTAATGATAAGACTTTATTAAAACCACTTGAATATTCAATAAATTGCTTAACCCTTATTCGTCTTTTACGGATAAGATATTTCAAAAGGGCTTAATATATTAATGGCCATAAATGGTTTGAAATGACGCTAAATCGTAGCAAAAAATGGATTATTAAACCATAAAAAAACACCCTAAAAACGAATTTTTAGGGTGTTCCTGATTTGATTTAAAAAAATTGCTTACAAAAATTCTCCGTGTTGAGAAATATCCAATCCTAATTCTTCTTTTTCTTCACTAACTCTCAATGGAGTAATTTTATTCACAATAAAGAATAGTGCATATGAAGCAGCGAAAGCAAATATAGATACGATAACTAATGCTTTTAATTGAATTAAAAACAAAGTAGCATCGCCATAGATTAAGCCTTGATTATCACCTACAATTGCATTAACTGATTTTGAAGCAAAAACCCCTGTTAAAAGCATACCTACCATACCACCAACACCGTGACAAGCAAATACATCTAAAGCATCGTCAATTTTACCTTTAGGAAAACTACTTACCACAAGGTTACTTACGATACTTGCAATAAAACCAATCGCTAAAGCAGAAGGGATTGTTACAAAACCTGCAGCAGGTGTAATAGCAACTAATCCTACAACAGCTCCGATACAAGCTCCCATGGCAGAAAGTTTATGTCCAAGAATTTTGTCCAAAAATACCCATCCCATTGCAGCAGCAGCAGCAGCAACAGTTGTAGTTCCCAATGCTTGAGCAGCAAGGCTTCCAGATCCAACAGCAGAACCTGCATTGAAACCGAACCAACCGAACCATAGCAATCCTGTTCCTAATAATACATAAGTGATACGAGCAGGGTTTGCTTTTTGCACTTTTCTTTTTCCTAAGAACATAGCTCCTGCAAGTGCAGCCCAACCAGCACTCATGTGTACTACAGTTCCACCGGCAAAATCTAACACTCCCCATCCGAAGAACATTCCATCAGGATGCCAAGTCATGTGACACAATGGAGCGTAAACAAATAATATGAATAAAACCATAAACAACATATAAGCCCAGAAACGAACGCGTTCTGCAAAAGCTCCTGTTATTAAGGCTGGTGTGATGATAGCAAATTTCGCTTGAAATAAGGCAAATAATAAGAAAGGAATAGTTGGAGCTAAGTCCCATGCTGTGCTAGCGCTTACTCCTTGAAAAAACATGTTGTAGGAAGGGTCTCCAATAATACCTCCTATTGAAGGTCCAAAACACATTCCGAATCCAACGACAACCCATAGTACAGTTACTATTACCATAGCAATAAAGCTTTGTAGTACCGTACTAATTACATTTTTCTTACCTACCATTCCTCCATAAAAGAAACCAAGTCCTGGAGTCATTAACAATACAAGTCCTGTTGCGCATAGCATCCAAGCTGTATCTCCAGTATCTAATTTTAGAGGGATAACATGTGCTCCTAAAGTTGCACTTTCTGGAAACAAATAAATTGAAAAAATGGATAACACCAAAATTGTGATTAGAATCACACTTAAAATAATCTTTCTCATAGTTTTTTAGTTTTAAATTTCGATAAAAGTATATAAATCATTTCATACCCCCATAAAAAAAGTAACTAGAACTATGATTTTTATCATATTTGTATTTTACCCCCTTAAATTTTATGGGTATGAAATAATTAAATGTCAAAATTTATAATTTAGTAATGCTGATTTAGGATAATTTCAGCTTAATGTACCTAATAATTATTATAACCTAGGATTTTTTCAATCGGTTATTGTTTAACAAGTATAGGATTGTCTATGATTATTAAGGATAATCAGCAAATAGTATTATTTGTGATATAAGGCAATGCCGGTCCCATTGAGTTGCGAGTATTTTATGATGCCATCAGAAATAGTTACTCCAGTGGCTATATCTTCAGCCAATAATAATGGGCCATCCATATCAACGAAGTCCAGCTCTGGCAACAAATGCGCAATGGCTGATATGCCTACGGTAGATTCCGTCATACAGCCCACCATCGTTTTCATGCCCAACTTTTTTGCTTGGGCAATCATTCTTCTGGCAGGAGTAAGTCCGCCGCATTTGCCAAGTTTTATATTTACACCGTGAAAATGGTTGTGGCATTTTGGCACATCTTCTTCGAGAATACAGCTTTCATCTGCAATTATAGGCAAAACCGAATTTTTAAAAACTTCAGCATGTCCTTCCCAATAATCATCTTTCAAAGGTTGTTCTAAGAATTCAACGCCCAGTTTTTTTAATTTAATGGCATTATTAATAGTTTCGGGAACCGTCCAGCCACAATTGGCATCAATTCTAAAAACAGCATCCGTATGTTTTCTCAATTCGGTGACAATGGCAAGATCTTCTTTGGTACCCAATTTAATTTTGTAGATGGGCCAAGGCAATTCTTTCATTTTGGAAACCATTTTTTCAATACTGTCAATACCAATCGTATAATCGGTTTTGGGATTGTTATCTATCGAATAACCCCATAATTCATATAGCTTTTTTTGTTTTTTCCGAGCATATAAATCATTGTAGGCAATGTCTAGAGCACAAAGCGCAAACAAATCATCTATTAATAGTTGATGTGCTTTACTCCAAAATTCTTCGGGAGTATCATCTGTAACACTTTCGATAAAAGGAATTATAGCTTCCAGATTTCTTTTCATCGAATCTACGGTAGTATTATAGTAGGGGTTTGACGTGGCCTCACCAAATCCTGAATAGCCGTCACTTTGCAATTCGAGAATTAAGGTGGGTTGCGTACTATAGGAAAGTCTTGAAATAGTGAAAGGATGTTTTAGTTGGAGATTAAAGGTGCGGAGTATGACTTTCATGGGTAGGATTTATCGTTGGTCAAATTTAGTATAATACAATTCAAGCAGTATGCTTTTGTTTTATCAAAGAAAATTATTAAATGTTAGATTACATACTAAAAGAAGGAGTAAATTTCATTTTGAAAGGTTTTTTACATTAAATTTAGGTTTAAATCCAACGTATATGCTAGTAAAAGTTTTTGGAAGTGCCGTTTTTGGAGTTGAAGCCACCACAATTACGGTCGAAGTAAATATAGACAAGGGAATTGGGTATCATTTGGTAGGTCTACCCGACAACGCCATCAAGGAAAGTAGTTACCGGATTGCGGCGGCACTTAAAAATAATGGCTACAATATGCCAGGCAAGAAAATTACCATCAACATGGCTCCTGCCGATTTGAGAAAAGAAGGTTCGGCTTATGATTTGACACTCGCCATAGGTATTCTCGTGGCTTCCGCCCAAATAAAAGCCGATGAAATTGATAAGTATGTAATTATGGGAGAGCTTTCGCTCGACGGTGGTTTACAACCCATTCGCGGTGCACTGCCCATTGCCATTAAAGCCAAAGAAGAAGGTTTTAAAGGTTTTTTTCTTCCAAAGCAAAATGTGAAAGAAGCGGCAATTGTATCAGGATTGGATGTTTATGGGGTGGAAAATTTACAAGAAGTTATCGATTTCTTCGAAGGTAAAGGCACTTTAGAGCCTACAATAATTGACACCAGAGCCGAATTTTATAAAACCTTAGACTTTCCGGAATTTGATTTTTCAGATGTCAAAGGGCAGGAGTCTATCAAACGTTGTATGGAGATTGCAGCAGCTGGTGGTCATAATATTATTCTTATTGGTCCCCCGGGAGCAGGAAAAACGATGCTTGCCAAACGTTTGCCTAGTATTTTACCTCCCATGACGTTGCGGGAAGCACTCGAAACGACCAAAATTCATAGTGTAGCCGGAAAGCTCAAAGAAGTGGGATTAATGAATCAAAGACCTTTTAGAAGTCCGCATCATACGATTTCAAACGTGGCCCTTGTTGGGGGCGGAAGTTATCCGCAACCCGGTGAAATTTCCATGGCGCACAATGGGGTTTTGTTTTTGGATGAATTGCCGGAATTTAAGAGAGATGTTTTGGAAGTGATGCGCCAACCTTTGGAAGACAGGGAAGTGACTATTTCCAGAGCCAAGTTTACAGTTACGTATCCTTCGTCTTTTATGTTGGTGGCCAGCATGAACCCTAGTCCGAGTGGTTTTTTTAACGATCCCGATTCGCCACAAACGTCTTCGCCACACGAAATGCAACGCTATCTGAGCAAGATTTCGGGTCCTTTATTGGATCGAATCGATATTCATATTGAAGTGACACCAGTTCCTTTTGAAAAATTGTCCGAAGACCAAAAGGCGGAAAGCAGCGTCGAAATCCGGAAACGAGTTACGGCCGCGCGTGAAATCCAAACGGAACGTTTTGTGCAAATGGAAAACATCCATTACAATGCGCAAATGAACACCAAGCACATTCGGGAATATTGTTCGCTGGACGAAGTTTCGAAACAATTATTAAAAACCGCCATGGAACGTTTGAATCTTTCGGCACGAGCCTATGACAGAATCCTGAAAGTAGCCCGAACCATCGCCGATTTAGAAGCCACTCCAAAAGTGATTTCCTCCCATATTGCCGAAGCCATTCAGTATCGAAGTTTGGATCGTGATGGTTGGTTGGGATAGTTTTAGATTATATGCTCTGCAAAGTCTCCGACTTTGCGGTAGTGATTTTCGGTTTCCAACCGATTTTTTTTTGGTTGTATGATTATAGGTCAGTCTCAGACTGACGAACACATCTTCGATCCGCAAAGTCTCCGACTTTGAGGTAGTGATTTTTAGTCTCTGACTGACTTTAAAAAAAACAAAATGAAAGAGAAAGAAGGATTCCTAATTCGAGATCAATCCAAAGCGCATTTTATAACCGCCACGGTTGTGGACTGGGTTGACGTTTTTTCTAGAAAAACCTATAAAGAGTGCGTCATCGAAAGTCTGGATTTTTGTATAAAAAACAAAGGAATGATTTTGTATGGATATGTAATTATGTCCGATCACATTCATTTAATCATTCAGTCAGAAAACAGTAAATTATCCGATTTGATTCGAGATTTCAAGAAGTTTACGGCAAAGACCATTTTGAGTAAAATAGAAACTGAGCCAGAAAGTAGGGCTGATTGGATGCTGAAACGTTTTGAATTTGCTTGCAAAAGCCATAGTCGAAATGAAAAATATCAGTTTTGGCAATATGGAAATCATCCTGAGGAAATTTTTTCAGAAAAATTCTTTTGGTCGAAATTGGATTATATTCATTTGAATCCTGTTCGAGCAGGAATCGTTGCCAAAGCTTCTCATTATGTTTATTCTAGTGCTTCCAATTATGTTGAAGATAGTGGAATTATAGCAATTACAAAAGTGGATAATCCGGTAATAGATGTTTTGAAACCACAATCGATTAACACTATTTATAATTGGTAACGAAGGTCGGAGACCTTTCATCACATCCTCAAAGTCGGAGACTTTGCGGAGCCAGGTCATAAAAAAAGCAACCATTTATGTTGCTTTTGATTAATGTGATTAGTTATAATTACCAACCATCTGTTTTTTTAACTGTTGAAACTATACTTTCTGATAATGATTTGTTAAGATTATTAAAAAAAATTGGCACTTTTGGAACATAAGGATAATAAACTCTTAAAGTTCCATCTTTCTTGTACAAATTCTTAATGCTTTCTTTTGTACTATTATTATTAAAATTGACTCCCATATCATTCCATCCTATCACTCCTCCATAAGTAGTTGATTCTAAATAAAACTTTAAGCTAATTAAATCAAATTTATATTTGCCATCTTTTATTGATATTTCTAACTGATACATATTTTTTGAATCATCAATATCTGTTGTTATCCCCTCAAACCTTACATATTCATTTTCAATAGTAGAAAGTATCACTTTATCAGGATTTTTATAAGTTACCTTAATCCATTCTATAACT
>CANHNG010000126.1 GCA_947461915.1 Flavobacteriaceae bacterium | reverse complement strand
TTTTATGCTTTAAATTTTTATATCAAGACCAACGAAGTATCTTTGAAATTCATTACTTTTTAATTGAATAAAATGATTGTCTGGATCTCCTTTTTAATTGCTATCTTATTATTTCTTGCTCTCGATTTAGGGGTTTTTAATAAAACACCACACATCATTAGCACGAAAGAAGCCAGTAAATGGACTGCCATTTGGGTAACACTTTCCTTTCTATTCTCAGGAATAATATATTGGCTGTATAGCAATGACTATATTTCAAATCCTGACGGACTGAAGCCGTTGGCTGCATCTTTAAAATACATTACCGGATATTTAATCGAATTATCCTTAAGTGTGGACAATATATTTGTCATCGCCATCATTTTTGCTGCTTTTAGAATCCCAAAAAAATTCCAACATCGCGTTTTGTTTTGGGGAATTTTGGGCGCTATCATTTTTAGGGGATTGATGATTTATTTTGGCGTTCTGCTCATCCATAAATTTATTTGGGCCACTTATGTTTTCGGAGCTTTCTTGATTTTCACGGCGTTTAAAATGCTATTCACCAAAGAGGAAGAGAAATTTGAGCCCAAAAAATCTTTTGTTTATAGAATCTTGCGAAAAATAATTCCCGTCACAACCCATATCAATGATGAACATTTCTTTATAAAAAGAAGACACATTACCGCGGCAACCCCATTATTTGTGGCGCTAATCGTTATCGAAGTGATGGATGTCATCTTTGCCCTTGACAGTGTTCCTGCTATTTTAGCGATTACCTCCGACCCTTTTTTGGTATTTAGTTCCAATATTTTTGCCATACTGGGCTTGCGTTCCATGTATTTCTTTTTGGCTAATATGTTGGAGAAATTTGCCCATTTAGAATACAGCTTGATTGCCATTTTGAGTTTTGTAGGTTTGAAAATGTTATTGCATGATTTCGTTGAAATTGCAGAATGGTTTTCATTGGCTTTTATTGCGCTTTCACTTTTTATAGGAATTATCATTTCTTTGCAACTGAGTAAACAAGAAGTCTCCTAAGGAAATAAACAAGAATTCAATTCATAAAAAAAGTAAATCGCGAGATTTCCTTTTTTGGTTTAAAATATTTTTTTTTAGAAATCAATTTTTTGAATTTTACTTTCATTTATGTTTAGGGCAGCTATAACTTCAGGATAGCTGTTTTTGTTTATTGAAGTAGCAAAACCGGCAGGAACAATCACTATTCGCAGCACCTGATTCAAACGGTATTGATCCAGAACCGTTTGCAAGTCATTACCAACTAAATAGATATTAACATCATTTTGGGTGAAATCAAAATCATAACCAAAATCTAAGGTACCATTAAAATAATGGGTTTCGGGTAACAATTTCCAAACATCTCGACCTTGATACGTTCCTGACAAACGATAAACTAACACTACGTCTGAGGAATAAATAGAGGGATTAAGCGCCACTAATTTACTATAGTTATTAGTCGAATTAAATGATGTTGTCACCTCAAACACCTCACTAATGGTATCATTATCCACAATAGGTGTATTGTCGGTTTCTGTACAGCTTTGCAGACTAAACATTCCGACTACGGCTAAAAGGGTTATTATCTTTTTCATGATTTTACTGTTTATTTATTCATACTTTTTAACTTCTGTTCACTAACTGTGCCAAAGTTTGTTTTTTATAAAATAATTATAGCCTTAAAACAGGATACCTTAAACTTTATTTACGAAGTATGGATAACACAATTTAGTAACTACTTAAACCAAAAAGCATTATATCTTTTAAAGCTATTTTAACCAAAAACAATATTTTTTTATATTAATACATTAATAATCAAATGTTTACGAAGTTAATGGTTAGTTAATGTTTGAAAAAAAATCTGATTTTATTACTAAATTTAGAGTAACTAAAATTAAAGACACTTAAAATTATAAGAACAAATCAATTAAAAGAAAGGGGATAATCTCTTAACATTTAAAAGCCAATATCAAATAGCGACCCAATAAAATAAATTTAGTCCTTTTACTACATTATATATATTTTTTGTGTATTTCATCGATTTTTTTGTATGTTTCATCGATTAAATTGAATTGCTTTTTAATTTAGATAAAGTTTTAACCTACTAAATCATAATATTATGAATAAATTATTAATCGCTACCCTCTTGGTAACATGCAGTGTTTCCTTTTCTCAAAACGGGAATTCTATATGGAAATCTTCTTCCATAAAAAATGATTCTAAAGAAATCAAGAAAACAAACCTGCCATTAAAACATTTGTTTGATTTAGATGTAAACACTTTAAAGAATGAGTTAGCCTCCTCTCCAAAAAGAGGCGCTAAAACCTCTTCGAATACCATTGTTTCGTTGCCGGACGGAGAAGGAAATTTGGAAAACTTCATCGTTTATGAAAATTCTGTATTGGATCCAGAATTGGCTGCAAAATATCCTGAAATAAAATCTTATGTTGCCATAGGTATTGACAACCCTCGTGCAAGAGCTTATTTCAGTAACTCTCCACTAGGATTCAAATCGATGACTTTGTATCCAGATCAATCGGCTGTGTTTATTGAACCCGTAACATCCGATTTGAATACGTATACGATTTATAAAAAATCAGACAACGAAACTTCTTCAAGCTTATTTGAATGTGGCACTATTGACGAGCTTGTACTAAATAACTCCCAACGCAAAAAAAGTATCAGTATGCTCGCTAGAGGAGCTGACGACGCCAAACTAAGAACTTTCAGGTTAGCTTTATCTTGTACTGCTGAGTATGCTCAATTCTTTGGAGGCACAAAAGCACTCGCCCTTGCCGGAATGATTAACACCCTAACCAGAATTAACGGGGTTTTTGAAAGAGATTTTGGTGTAAAACTAATACTTATAGCTAATAATGATATAATTACTTATACTGCCCCTTTAACAGATCCTTATTCAGATTCTACCATTAAATCTAATTGGAGATCTGAACTTAAATCAACTTTAAATACCGTAATAGGTTTAGCCAACTATGACATAGGTCATTTATTAGGTGCGAATTCTATTAATGTTAGTAGTGGAGATGCAGGCTGTATTGGTTGTGTATGTAGCGACTTTAACAAAGGAGCAGGTTATACTTGTGCCAACCCTATAAATTTTAGCGGTGATAGATTTGACATTGATTTTGTTGCTCATGAAATGGGACATCAATTGGGAGCTAACCATACCTATTCCTACGTAACCGAAAGCTCTTCTGGGGCACAGATGGAACCAGGAAGCGGATCCACCATCATGAGTTATGCCGGATCTACTTCAAAAGACGTTCAAAATTTCAGCGATGCTTATTTTCACGCTATTAGCATCCAACAGGTGACTGACAATATTAAAACTAAAACTTGTGCTGTTGCAATTTCTACGGGTAATGCTGTTCCGGCAGTAAATGCAGGATTAGATTATAGCATTCCAAAAGGAACTCCATTCATATTAACAGGATCTGCTACAGATGCCAATACTGATGATGTACTTACGTATGCTTGGGAAGAAATTGATTTAGGAAATGCTACCACTACTGTACCAAGTATCACAGCTATCACCGGACCACTTTTTAGATCCTATCCACCAACTACTTCTGCTATCAGATACTTTCCAAATATGACAACTGTATTAGCAGGATCTGTAACTACTTCAAGCACAGAAATCCCTACAGAGGTACTAGCTGGAGTCGCGAGAACTTTGAACTTCAGATTGACCGTTCGTGACAATAGAGCCAATGGATCAGCTAACAATACTGACGATATGACTATTACTGTAGATGGTAACTCTGGCCCTTTCTCCGTTGATTCTCAAAATAGTGCCGTATCATACAAATCCGGCAGCACTCAAACTATCAATTGGACAGTGGCAGGAACCAACGCAAATGGAGTGAACTGCGCTACTGTGGATATTTTACTATCTACAGATGGGGGGAAATCCTTCCCTATCACGTTACTTTCAGGCACTTCAAATAATGGTTCTGCCATTGTAGCAATTCCAAACATCGCCGGAACCACAAATAGAATTATGGTTAAAGGAACTAATCAAATTTTCTTTGATGTAAACAACACCAATTTTACCATCACCACGGGTTCGGCTATTGCCGATACAACAGCTCCAACGGCTTCTACCCTATCGGTTTCAGGAACAACGGCTTCGGGCACTAACTTGTCCTGGACAGCGGCAACTGATAATGTGGGAATTACAGGCTATGACGTGTATCAAAATGGCATTTTAAAAACAACCACTTCTGCCACTTCATTGGCTGTGTCTGGTTTATCTTCTTCAACTGGATATAACTTTTATGTAGTGGCTAAAGATCCGTCTGGCAATATGTCTGCCGCTAGCAATACTGTAAACCTGACTACTCTTTATTCTGACACCATAGCTCCAACGGCTTCGACTCTTTCTGCTTCAGGTATAACAAGTTCAAGTATCAATTTGTCTTGGACTGCTGCAACTGACAACTTAGGAGTAACCGGTTACAACGTATATCAAAACAATAGTCTAATATCAACTACTACCGCCAATTCGTTGACTGTATCCAATTTATCGGCTTCAACTGCATATGGCTTTTATGTAGTGGCAAAAGATGCCGCTGGAAACGTTTCTGTAGCCAGCAACACTATAAACGCAAGTACTGTTTCTACTATAGATACTATAGCTCCAACAGCTGCTATTCTTTCCAATTCAGGAACTACAACTTCAAGCACTAATTTATCTTGGACTGCAGCAACGGACAATGTAGGGGTAATCGGGTACAATATATATCAAAACAATAGTCTAATATCGACCACTACTACTAATTTGTTGACCCTATCCAATTTATCTCCTTCTACTAGTTATAGCTTTTATATAGTAGCGAAAGATGCCGCTGGCAACTTATCAACTGCTAGCAACACCGTAAACACAATGACTCTTTCTGATTCAGGAGCCACTACTTTATCCGGTACTATGTTAGCTTACTGTCCTTCAAACGGAACTAGTACTGCCAAAGAATACATCAACAAAGTTCAAATAGGAGCTATCAACACTACTTCAGGCAACAATAATGGTTATGCAAATTTCTCTTTAATATCAACTGATTTAGCTGTAGGATCCAGCAATGCCATAGTAATCACTCCTGCCTGGAATGGTTCCGCGCTATATGAAGCATACGCTGTTTGGATTGACTTCAACCAAGATGGTGACTTCAATGATAATGGCGAACTTATTTGCAGTAAACCAAAAACCAGAGCTAAATCAGTGAGTGGGTACCTAAACATACCAACTACCGCCTTAACTGGCACTACTCGGATGAGGATTTCAATGAAAAACACCATGCTGCCAAGTCCATGCGAAATTTTCCCTTACGGAGAAGTAGAGGATTATACTGTTAACATTACAGGATCTACCGCAAAACCTGATACTGTTACAAATGAGTCTATCGCATTAAGCGTAACAGATAATAAATTAGAAGACACTAAAGTATCTTTCAAATTATATCCGAACCCTGTACAAGGAGATGTATTAAATATTTCGAATCTTAAAGAATCTTCTGATTTTAGAATTTTCAACTTAATGGGACAAGAACTAGTAAGAAATCACATTGAAAATGACGCAGTTTATGTGGGTAATCTGAATGCGGGAGTTTATTTAATCGAAGTTAAAGATGGTTTTTCAACAACTACGAAGCCATTTATCAAAGAATAATTAACAGCTCATACAAAAATTGGAGCTTGTCTCAAAAAGTCAATTTCTTGTTTTTATTTAGAGACCACAAATCACTCATTTTTTTTGAGTCGTCCTAAAATAGGTTGACAAGTTTTACAATAAATTAATTAAAACCAGTGAGGCTATCTTCACTGGTTTTTTCATATACAAAGTTAGGTGTTTTCATATTTAAACTCAAATGTGGTCTTTTAGTATTATAGCATTCCACCGA
>CANHNG010000125.1 GCA_947461915.1 Flavobacteriaceae bacterium | reverse complement strand
ATCTAAAACCTTCACCATGAATGTTTAAAATTTCTACATTTTTATCTGGCTTAAGGTACTTTCTTAATTTGGCAATATAAACATCCATACTTCTTGATGTGAAATAGTTATCGTCTCTCCAAATTTTTGTCAAAGCTAATTCTCTTGGCATCAAATCATTTTCGTGAAGAATCAGCATTTTTAATAATTCATTCTCTTTAGGAGATAATTTTATAGGCTCTTCATTATCATACGTCAAAAATCTTAGTTTGGAATTAAGATGAAATTTACCAACTGTAAATTCAAATTGCGCGGGTTCCGCCTTAGTCGTAGAGGATTTTCTTTGAATTATGGCCTTAATTTTCATTAGTAAAACTTCGGAATCGAAAGGTTTATTCAAATAATCATCCGCTCCAGCTTTATATCCTTTCAACACATCTTCCTTCATGGATTTTGCAGTCAAAAAAATAATTGGCACTTCCTGATTTTTTTCCCTAATTTCTTTTGCCAAAGTATATCCATCTTTATAAGGCATCATAACATCCAAAATACATAAATCATAAATGTCTTTTTTGAATTTTTCAAAGCCTTCCATTCCGTTTTTTGCTAAAGTGACATCAAAATCATTCAGCATCAAATAGTCTTTTAGCACCGCTCCAAAGTTCAAGTCATCTTCTACTAAAAGTATTCTTTTATTTACATTTTCCATATCTTAATTTATTAATGGTATTTTTATTATGAAGGTACTTCCTTTTCCCTTTTCACTTTCAACAAAAATCTGACCATTATGGTCTTCTATAATTTTTTTTACATAAGCCAATCCTAATCCGTGACCTTTAACATTATGTAAATCACCCGTATGCTCTCTGTAAAATTTTTCAAAAACTCTCTTCTGGGCAACCTTACCCATACCTAATCCATTATCTTTTATTTTTATAACTGCAAAATCTTTCACATTTTCTAAAGAAACATCAATTTCAGGAACATCCGGTGAATATTTTATGGCGTTTTCCAAAATATTTACAATAACATTTGTGAAATGAACATCGTTTATTAAAACTGTGGTTCTATGAGCATTAAAATGTTTGGTTATTGTTCCGCTTCTATCTTCTAAAATTAAATGTACATGTTCAATTGCATCCTCGATAACCTCCTTGATGTTAAGGGATTCCTTGTTGATATTTAATTCTTTTTTCTCTAACTTAGAAATTCTCAACACATTCTCAACCTGGGCATGCATTCGCTTATTTTCATCTTTGATCATTTGCAGGTATTTAAATACCTTTTCCTTATCAATTATTATTTTTGGGTTTTTTATAGCATCTAAAGCCAAATTAATCGTTGCAATAGGTGTTTTAAACTCATGCGTCATATTATTAATAAAATCGGATTTTATTTCGGAAATATGACGTTGACGAATCAATTGATTCAAAGCACTTGAATAAGCAATAATAATAATTAGTGTAAATATGATTGATAACAAAGTTATTCCAACAAGATCTGACAACAAGAACTTCTTTTTGTTAGGAAATGTAACCAATAATTTGTATTTATTATTCCCTTCATTATCGGCAAAAATAGGGATTGAATACGATGTGTTTTTATCGTATCTAAAACCTTCCGATTTTACTTTTGTGGCCAGTCCATTGCTGTAAATTCCAAACTCAAATGGAGTATTGACTCCATATTCTTCCAATTCATTTTTTAACAATTTATGCAAGGTGAATTTTGAAACCCGCTCTTGTATTGACATTGCTGAAGCAATATCTTTAAAGAAAATTTCAAACTGTGCGTTGTCCAAAATATCAAGGTTTCCCGAATTCTCAATCTTAACATCCGGAATCAAGTTTTGTTGAATACTGGAATTGTCAATTTTCTTATTGTTATAAACCTCAGTAACTCGCTTGGAATTAAAGCTTTTGAATTTTACACTATCTAATTTTTTATCAAAGAACGTAGGAGATATATTATAATCTTCAGAAATTATGCTATTTGAATATACGATTGTTTTATTGGTTCTGTGATTCTTTTGAACGTAATAAAACTCTAGTAAATCATTTTTCTGTGGAATTTTTCCGGTGCTATCTTTATACTTATTGTATTTATCATAAAAACTGTATGCTTCTTGTTTTTGAAGTTTATTGGCAACATTGCCCATAACTTGTTTTACATGAAATTTAAATTGTTCATCATTGTTTTTTAACGAGGTATTAAACCAATATACTTGAACCAAAATTATCCCTATCAAGGATAAACTCATCAGTACTAGAAGTATTCTAAAAAAGAATTTATTCATCTATACAAAATTAGTATTTTAACAATATAATTAATAATAAATTAACCAAAGATTAACAACAAAGACTAAGATTATTGAATCTTCAAAATTTTAAGAATTTTACCTACTTCTGATTTTGTAATTTCAGGGTTTATATTTTCAATAACAAAATCACTTTTACCAAGACGTTGGTCATCGGTCCATTGCATCTTTATTCTTTTTAAAACATTTTCACGAGAAGTTTTATCCCGCTGAATTACTCTTTCAATTCTCGTTTCCAATGGAGCAGTAACCGTTATAATTTTATCGCAATCTTTATAACTCCCGCCTTCAAATAAAATTGCGGTCTCATAAATCACAAATGGGGAATTCTTATAATTCAAAATCCAATTACCAAAATGTTTTTTTACGGAAGGATGAATAATAGCATTGAGTTGTTTCAATTTATCGGAATTGCTAAAAACAATTTCAGCTAGCTTTTGACGATTTAAAACTTCATTTTTAAAAATAACACTGCCAAATATTTTTTCAATTTCTCTAAGAATTTCTGGAGATTGCATGATTTTCCTTGCCTCATCATCAGCAATGTAAACAGGAATACCTGCCCCTATAAAATGATTTGCAACAGTGGTTTTCCCACTACCAATTCCGCCAGTTAAACCTATTATTTTCGTCATATTATTTTTTGAAAAACAACTCAGGAAAAGCTTTTTGGGGATTTTGTTTGAGAAGTATAATTTTGAAAAAAGATTCCAAAAAACCTGTTCCGTAACCGTAAAATTGTTTCCAAACAGCTACCGCCGATAAATACCCAATTTTCAAGCTTTTGTTTTGGTAGGTTGAAATTAAAAAAACCAATAGAAAATAAATGAAATACAGTTGAAGTAGTAAATCATAATTAAAAATCAACAATACTAATCCAGCAAGCAATCCAATTATAAAAACCGATGGGAAGAAAAAAGTAAGTTTGGTGTACTGAGGATACCAACTATTCAAAATAGGTCTTGCTTTACCAAATTTATTGACCTGAATTGAAAATTTATCCCAATCAATTCTTCTTTTGTGATAAACGTATGCTTTTGGAAAAAGTTTAGTATCAAAACCCAAATTCCATAAACGGAATGACAAATCGGGATCCTCACCTGGATGGATATTCCCAAAACCATTGGAGGCTTCAAAAGCCTTTCGAGACAAACCCATATTAAAACTTCGGGGTTGAAATTTATCAATTTTTTCGGAACCACCTCTAATTCCGCCAGTTGTAATAAAAGAAGTCATCGCAAAATTAATTGCTTTTTGAATATCCGAAAAACTGCTTAAAGCTTTGTCTGGACCTCCAAAACAATCAACATAACTTTTTTTCAAAGCATTGGAAACTTCGGTCAAATATTCTTTTGGAATAATACAATCCGAATCAAAAATGATAAAATAATCTCCATTAGCCATTTTCATTCCATAGTTTCTGGAATCTCCAGGCCCAGAGTTTTCCTTGTAATAATAGGATATTGTTAGTTTATCGTCGTACTTGTGTACTACCTTCTCACAATTTAGCGAAGAACCATCCTCTACAATAACAATTTCAAACTTTTCATTATAGTCTAATTTTGACAAACTTTCTAAAAGTTCGTCAACCTCATCTGGGCGATTGTAAACTGGAATGATTAAAGAAAATAACATAATCTCGGGTTAAGGTGTAACGTTTTTTACTCTATAATATTAAACAAAGATAAACTTTATCCATAAAAAAACCATCACGGTAAACATGATGGTTTTTCAAAATTTCTATATTTTTCAACCTATTTATTACCAAAAGTATTATTAGGCAATACTGGATACGTTTATCATTTCGTTAGCGTCTGCCAAATAATCCACTCCTTCAAATTCAAAACCAAAAAGGTTAAGAAAATCTTGTTTGTACCCTTGTAAATCACCTATTTCAGGCAAAGAATCGGTAGTGGCTTGCAGCCATAATTTGGCTACTTTTTCTTGAACATCAGGCCTCATTTCCCAATCATCTATTCGAATTCTGCCTTTTTCATCCGTCGGAATTGGTGAACCTATATACAATCTTTCTTGAAATAACCGTTGAATTTGTTCAATGCAACCTTCGTGAATTCCCTCTTCTTTCATTATCTTGTACAACAGTGATATGTATAAAGGAATAACCGGAATGGCAGAACTTGCTTGTGTTACCAGTGCTTTATTCACAGAAACAAATGCTTTTCCTTGAATCGCTTCCAAACTTTTAGTTATTGCAAAAGCAGTTGCTTCAAGATGATCCTTGGCACGACCGATAGTTCCTTTTCTGTAAACAGCTTCGGTCAGTGCTGGCCCAATATAAGAATAAGCTACCGTTGTAGCTCCCAGAGCAAGGAGATTATCCGCTTTCAAAGCATCAATCCACATCGCCCAATCCTCACCACCCATAACAGCAACAGTATTGGCAATATCATCACCTTGACAAGGTTCAATACTGATTTCAGATACAGTTCCAGAATGAAAATCAACGGTTTTGTTGGTAAAAGTACTTCCTATAGGTTTCAAAACCGAACGATGCAAAACACCCGTAACCGGATGTTGTCGAACAGGAGAAGCCAAACTATAAATTACTAAATCTATTTGACCTAAATCAGCTTTAATCAAATCTATAGTTTGTTGTTTAATTTCATTTGAAAATGCATCACCATTTATACTTTTTGCATACAATCCTGCTTTGTGGGCTTCATTTTCAAAAGCTGCCGAATTATACCAACCTGGAGATGCGGTTTTACCTTCAACTGGAGGTTTCTCAAAAAAAACGCCAATAGTAGCTGCTCCGGAACCAAAAGCACTTGTGATTCTGGAAGCCATACCAAATCCAGTTGAGGCACCAATTACCAAAACTTTTTTTGCGCCTTCAATATGTCCTTTTGATTTTACGTATTCAATTTGAATTTTAACATTTTGCTCGCATCCTTTTGGGTGAGATGTCAAACAAATAAATCCTCTCATTCTTGGTTCTATGATCATATTTGGTTATTCTTTTTATTAGGTTTTTGTGTTTTTAAGTTGACAAATATAAAGTATTTCTTTAGTTCAACAAGGCTTTTGCATGGTTTAATGCCGAATCAGAAACTACGGTTCCAGATAACATTTCTGCGATTTCAATTACTCTTTCGGCATTGGATAACAATTTCAATTCAGATTGTGTATCCTCGCCAACGGTTGATTTCGAGACTTTAAAATGGGTCTTTCCTTTAGCTGCAATTTGAGGTAAATGAGTGATGGCAAAAATTTGCATTTCACGACTCATTTCTTCCATAATTTCACCCATTTTAATGGCGATTTCACCAGACACTCCTGAATCTATTTCATCGAAAATTAAAGTGGGTAGTTTTGAATATTGAGCTAAAATTGCCTTTACAGCTAGCATAATTCTTGACATTTCTCCGCCTGAAGCTACTTTTTTCAACAATCCAAAATCAGTTCCTTTATTCGCCGAAAACAAAAACTGAAGTTCATCCTTACCATTTTCGAAATAGTTTGAAGTGGAATTGACATTAATTTTAAAACGCACATTAGGCATTCCCAAAGTCTCTAAAATGGCAATTAGTTTCTGGGATAAAATCGGAATGGAATCCAATCTGTTTTTATGAATAATAGCAGACAAATCGTCTAATGCATTTATTTTTT
>CANHNG010000124.1 GCA_947461915.1 Flavobacteriaceae bacterium | reverse complement strand
CATTATTATCGTACATTTCAAAATAGCGCCAATTCGCGTGAACCGTTGGCACCTTTGGACTTTTTGGATGCAAAACCAAACTCAATCCGCAAGCAAAAAAATCGGCTTCGCCTACGTTGAACAATTTTTGCATACTGTCGGGCAATTTCCCATGCACCGCCGAAATATTGACGCCACCTTTTTCGAAAACAGCTCCGTTTTCTATCACACGCGTTCTTCCACCGCCACCTTCAGGGCGTTCCCAAACATCCTCACGGAATTTGGTTGTGCCATCAGCATCTTCCAATCCTATGCAGATTTGGTCTTGGAGGTTTTGTATGTATTGGTAAAATTTATTTTTCATTTTGTTTCTCTTTCCTACAAGGTTTTGGAAACCCTGCAGGAGAATCTCCGTGAACTAAATCCTTATTTCTGTTTGTATTCCTTCACCGCATCCACAAAAGCCTTGGCGTGATCCACAGGAATATTAGGTAAAATCCCATGACCTAGATTAGCGATATATTTGTCTGCCCCGAATTCGTTAATCATTTCATGTACCATTTTCTTGATGACAGGAATTGGCGAAAGCAATCTTGAGGGATCGAAATTTCCTTGTAAAGTGATGTTTCCACCCGACAAATAACGCGCATTTCTAGCCGAACAAGTCCAATCTACTCCCAATGCCGAAGTCCTGCTTTTCCCCATTTCGCCAAGCGCGAACCAACACCCTTTTCCGAAAACAATCACTTGTGTTTCGTCTGCCAAAGCTTCTATGATTTGGTTTATGTATTTCCAGGAGAATTCCTGATAATCAACAGGCGAAAGCATTCCTCCCCAAGAATCGAAAATCTGAATGGCATTACAACCTGCTTTTACTTTTTGTTTCAAATACAAAATGGTGGTGTCTGTGATTTTTTGCAATAAAGTGTGCGCAGCTACTGGGTTTGAAAAACAAAATCCTTTAGCAGTATCAAAACTTTTTGAACCTTTTCCTTCGACTGCATAACAGAAAATCGTCCAAGGTGAACCGGCAAAACCTATCAATGGCACTTCATCGTTCAACATTTCTTTAGTCAATTTTATAGCATCAAAAACATAGCCTAAGGTTTCATTTACATCTGGAACATAAACCTGATTTACTTGTTCCATAGTGCGAATTGGATTTGGAATAATGGGACCCAAATTGTCTTTCAATTCCACGTGAATTCCCATCGCTCTTGGTACCACCAAAATATCCGAAAATAAAATCGCGGCATCAGGCGCAATTCTGCGAATGGGTTGCACGGTGATTTCTGCGGCCAATTCCGGTGTTTCGCAACGGGTAAAAAAATCGTATTTATCACGCAAAGCGATAAACTCGGGCAAATATCTTCCAGCTTGACGCATCATCCAAACTGGCGGACGTTCAACAGATTCTCCTCGTAATGCTTTTAAAAATAGGTCGTTCTTTATCATTTTTGTTTGCTTTGAAATACCCGACACATTTTCTAAACCTGTCAGGAATAAACTAATTATCTATATTCTTCGATTACATCCTCAATCACGTTTTCAACCGAAGGTTGCTCTGCGATTATTATATTTCTTGTTGTTTTTTCCAATGCTTCGGCAGTTGTGCTCCCAATGCAAAAGCAAATTTCGTTTTTTATTTTGTTTTCCATCAAATAACTTTCAATGGCTGACGGACTAAAAAACAGAATTCCATCGATTGTTGTTTTTATTTTTTGTGGCGTCAAAGTGGTTTCATACACTTGAATTTCATTGAAATTGACTTTGGCCTCTTTCAAGGCATTTGGTACCGTTTCTTTTCGCAAATTGCCACTAAAAAAAGTATAACTTTCATTGGAATAAATCAAGGTTATGATTTCTGCCAAATCAGAAGCATAATCAACATAAACAGCCACATTAAAACCGTTCTCTTCTAATAATGCTTTGGTTTTCAAACCCACGCAAAAAACATTTTTAGCTTTTAATGCTGAGCATTTTGGATGGAGTAAAACACTTTGTGCCGCATTTTGACTGGTAAAAATCAAATTATCGTTGATTCCTTTTAAGTCAAAATCCGAGCTTTCGGTTTTAATGAAATTAGCTTCGGTTACTGAAAAACCTTCATTCAATAAAGCTTGCTTTTGAGGACTCAAAAGTACTTTTGTGGATAAAATGCTGATGGGATTTTGCATTAGTTCTTCAAAGTTTCCTTAATGGTTTTCATCAACTCCGCTCCGCCGTTTTCCAGAATTTCATTGGCACAATGAAAACCTAATTTTTTCCATCCTTCAACGGGTACAATTTTTTCAATTTCCAATTTTTGTTTTCCGTCAATTGACAACAAAGCTCCTTTGAAAGTAAAGGTGTCCTCTAATTCGCAATAAGTTGCCAAAGCGCCAATTGGTGCCGTACAACCACCCTCGAGTGTTTTGAGGAATTGTCTTTCTATGTAGGTGCAAATTTCAGTTTCAACATCGTTGAGCTGGGAAACGGCGTCTTTACAAAAATCATCATTACCCATCGCGACAACTACCATTGCGCCTTGTGCAGGTGCAGGAATCATCCAATCCAAATTGATGAAATCGGTAGGTTTTAATTTGATGCGTTCAAGTCCAGCAGCTGCAAAAACTGCTCCGTTCCAGTCGCTCTCGTTCAGTTTTTGCATTCGAGTATTCACGTTTCCGCGTAAATCGACCACAGTATGATTGGGGTATTTGTACAACCATTGCGCTTGACGACGCAAACTTCCAGTTGCGATTGTTCCATTTTCTTCGAGAAAATTAAGGGTTCCTTTGTGAACTAGAATATCCAAGGTAGTGGCTCTTGCGAGAACTGCCGCTTGAACAATCCCAATTGGCAAAGCAGTGGGAACATCTTTCATCGAATGAACGGCAATGTCCACCTGACCATTTATCATGGCAATGTCTAACGTTTTTGTAAAAATTCCAGTTATTCCGAGTTCGTAAAGCGGCTTGTCGAGTAGGATGTCACCCTCTGATTTTATGGCAATAATTTCGGTTTTATAGCCTAGATTGTTGAGCTTTTTTTGGACGGTATGGGCTTGCCAAAGTGCCAATTCGCTATCGCGAGTTCCAATACGTATCACTTTTTGAACCATTCTTTATTTTTTTGAACCATTAATAAATTATGGATCATTACGTTTTTAAATTGACCTATGACAAGTTAATTTTGTATTTTTCTTCTACGATTGAAATTGTTTTTTGAGGAGTTGAAAATCCAATTTGAAATACCTTTTCAATCAACTCAATGCTTTCATCAACGGTGGTATTTTCGTCTTTTAAATGACTGGCGAAATGATTGGTGATTTTTTGGATAATTTTTCGGCTGATTAATTCGGCTTGCTCCTCGTCAAAATTCGACAGTTTTTTTCGTTGATTTGCCAATTCTGAGGCTGCAATCTCATTCAGTTTTGCTTTCAAGGCATGAATCGTTGGCGCAAATTTTCGGCCATTCATCCACGAATTTAATTCCAATTTCATATCCTCTATGATGGCTTCGGCAGCAGGAATGTGTTGTTTTCTCCTTTCGAGCGTGTCATCGGTCATCTGGGATAAATAATCCATATGGATTAAAGTTACTCCGGGGATTTGTTGCACATCGGCATTCACATTTTTCGGAATGGATAAATCCAAAATCAAAAGGGGTTTTTTCAAATTCAGGATTGCCTTGTCGATCGTTGGATTTTGTGCTCCAGTTGCCACCACCAAGACATCCGATTTTTGTAATTCAAGATGTAAATCGGAATAATCTTTTACCACTAAATTGAGTTTTCCGGCAAGTATTTCGGCCGTACTTTTGGTTCTGTTTATTAATGTGATTTGCTCGTTTTTAGTATGTTTTACCAAATTTTCGCAGGTGTTTTTCCCAATTTCTCCAGTTCCAAAAAGCAAAATATTTTTATTGCCAATATCCTCTATGTTTCTAATAATGTATTGAACCGCTGCAAAAGAAACAGAAGTTGCTCCGGAACTAATTTCGGTTTCGTTTTTTATTCTTTTGCTGGTTTGGATAACGGTGCTAATCAATCTTTCAAAAAAAGCATTGATTAATCCCAAGGAACGAGACTCTTCAAAACTATTTTTTATCTGTCCAATAATTTCAAAATCCCCCAGAATTTGACTGTCTAAACCTGTTCCTACACGAAACAACTGATTGATGGCCTCATGGTTTTTAAATACAAACCCTACTTTTTGGAATTCTTCGGCGGTACCGTTACTGTTCTCGCAAATCAATTTGATTAGCTGAAAAGGATGGTCTGCATAGCCGTATATTTCGGTGCGGTTGCAAGTTGAGGTAACGATTAAACTCTCTATTCCTTCCTGCTTTGCTTGGAGTAATACATTCGTTTTTGCTTTGGAATCTAAACTAAACTTACCTCGAACTTCAGCATCGGCTTTCTTGTAACTCAACCCAATGGAGTAGAAAGTTTTGTGTTTCGGGACGTTTAGATTTTCCATATATAATCTTTTTCTGATCGGACTGACAAAGTTATATCTTAGGTTTTTATTAAAACAACGCTAAAAGTACTTTTTGTGTCGCCAAATGATTTTTTGTCTGTAAATATATATTTTATTGCAAAAAACACTATTTTTGTACTGAAATCAAGCTATTTAGAAAGTTAATTTTTCAATAGTTCTGAATGCAAATTTGACAAATAGTATATTATTAAAAAAAAATGTCGCAATGAGTTCTCAAGACGTTATAACAATTGAAGACGACTTTACCCTACTTCGTTTTCAGAACGATAGTGAAGAAATATATTACACACAGCGGGAAGTCAAAAGTGGATTAATCCAATTCCATTTTGGGTTAAAAGGGAAAGCCAAGTTTATTTTCAACCAAGGTAATTATGCCTTGGCTCTAAAAGAAGAGAAATCATTACTGTTATACAATCCACAAAAAGAGTTGCCCTTAAACCTAGAAATAGAGCCGAATTCTTGGGTTATTTCTGTCATTATTTCCATTAAAAAATTCCACAATTTATTTTCTTCTGAAGCCAACTACATCACTTTTTTGAGCGACGACAACAAGGATAAAAAATACTATAAAGAAGGGGATATTAGCCCGTCGATGGCCATTGTTTTGAGCCAATTGTTCCATTACAACTTGCATCCATCTATAAAAAATTTGTATTACAAAGGAAAAGGGTATGAATTATTAAGTTTGTATTTCAATAGAACCGAAGATCCAAATGCAGAACAATGTCCGTTTTTGATTGATGAAGAAAATGTGTTGAAAATTAAAAAAGCCAAGGAGATTATTCTTGCCAACATGTCAGAACCACCTGGATTACAAGAGTTAGCGGATGAAATTGGGCTATCTTTGAAAAAACTTAAAATGGGCTTCAAACAAATTTACGGTGATACCGTTTATGGGTTTCTATTCGATTATAAAATGGATTCCGCCCGAAAACTATTGGACAGCGGTTCCTATAATGTAAACGAAGTCGGGCTGAAAATTGGTTACAGCACAGGAAGCCATTTTATCGCCGCCTTTAAGAAGAAATTTGGAACTACTCCGAAAAAATATTTAATGGCCATCAACCCAAACATGTAAAACTCCAAACCAATCGGATTTGATTGGGTTAATAAAACAAAATAAAAAAATATGAAAGGTGTATTATTAGTAAATCTTGGTTCGCCAGAAAGTCCAACCCCGGCAGCTGTAAAACCGTATTTGGACGAATTTTTGATGGATAAATACGTGATTGACGTTCCGTTTTTGTTGCGAGCCTTGCTGGTTCGTGGAATTATTCTTCAAACAAGACCAAAAAAATCAGCGGCGGCTTATGCCAAAATATGGTGGGACGAAGGTTCACCCCTCGTGGTGATTTCGCAAAGAATGCAGAAAAAAGTACAGGCTCAAACATCAATTCCAGTTTCGCTCGCCATGCGCTATGGAACAATGTCCATCCTCAAAGGATTGCAAGAATTACAAGATAAAGGCGTAAATGAAGTG
>CANHNG010000123.1 GCA_947461915.1 Flavobacteriaceae bacterium | reverse complement strand
TAGACACCAATAAAAAAATGAAGTTTAGTCTCATTATCTGTACCTATATGCGTCCCCAACCTTTGATCCAATTGTTGCAATCGGTGAAGGAACAAACTCTATATCCCGATGAAATCCTGATTATTGACGGTTCAACGAATAAGGAAACAGAAGCAGTTCTTAAAGATAATCATTTCGAAAATTTGAACTATTTTAGCGTTCCACCAATACATAGAGGCTTAACCAAACAAAGAAATTATGGTATAGAAAGAGTGGGAACAGAGCTGGAAGTAGTTTGTTTCTTAGATGACGATACTGTTTTAGAAAAGGATTATTTTGAACAGTTAGTCCAAACTTACTCTATGTATCCAGAGGCTTTAGGTGTTGGTGGATATATTATAAATGAAACCGAAACGGAATTTGTAGGTACTGATTACCAACCAAAAATAGAGGAGTATTTTTTTGATGGTTGGAAACGGAAAGACGGTAGCCGATTTATTCTTCGAAAAAAAATGGGTTTAGATAGTGATTGTCCTCCAGGCTATTCCTCTTTATATTCGCATGGTCGCAGTGTGGGTTTTTTGCCTCCAAGTGGCAAAACCTATCCTGTTGAAATGCTAATGGGAGGGGTTTCTTCTTTTAAAAAAACCGTGTTCGAAAACCTAAAATTCTCTACTTATTTTGAGGGCTATGGCTTGTATGAAGATGCCGATTTTACGCTTCGACTTTCTAAAATAGGGAAGCTCTATATAAACACTGCCGCAAAGTTGAATCATTATCATGCCGCTTCTGGAAGACCCAACCAATACCAATATGGCAAAATGGTGGTGAGAAATGGTTGGTATGTTTGGAGAGTTAAGAATCCAAAACCGCTTTTGGATGCTAGACTGAAATGGCATGCCATTACGATTCTATTAACTGTTATTCGATTTAGTAATATAATCACAATGAGCCAAAGAAAACAAGCCTTTACCGAAGCTTTAGGCAGAACAATAGGTTGGTGGAGTTTACAATTTAATAAGCCTAATATTATCAAATAATGACTTTCGTTATCATAACCCACGTACCACATATTCTCGAACAAAATCAATATTTTGGTTATGCTCCCTATGTTCGTGAAATGAATATTTGGATAAGACATGCTGATAAAGTACTAATTATTGCCCCAATATCTAATGCCTTTAAAACGGCAATCGAAATCAATTATGAACACGATAACATAGAATTCAAGACCATTCAAGCTTTTAATCTTTTGAGTTTGAAAGAAATTTCGGGTTCAATATATAAAATCCCCACAATAAGTTGGAATCTATTTAAAGCCATGCAACAAGCCGACCATATTCATTTGCGTTGTCCTGGTAACATTGGATTGTTATGTTGTATTGTACAGATTTTATTTCCATACAAACAAAAATCTGCAAAATACGCAGGAAATTGGGATCCTAAATCAAAGCAGCCTTGGACTTATAAATTGCAAAAATGGATTTTGAATAATACCTTCCTCACTAGAAACATGCAGGTATTAGTTTATGGGCAATGGGAAGGAAGCTCTTCAAACATCAAACCTTTTTTTACCGCTACTTATGCCGAAGCCGATAAGGTACCTCTTCTTGAAAAAAGTCCAATAGCACCCATTCGTTTTGTTTTTGTTGGCACTCTAGTTTCGGGTAAAAGCCCCCTATATGCGATTCAGCTAGTGGAAGCTTTATATGAAAATGGAATTGATGTACTATTAACTTTGTACGGAGAAGGAACAGAAAGGAATTATTTAGAAGAGTATATCCACCAAAATAATCTAGAAAATAGAATTGTCCTCCAAGGAAATCAATCCCAAAATGTGATTCAAAAAGGGTATGAACAAAGTCATTTTGTTATTTTGCCTTCTCAAAGTGAAGGTTGGCCGAAAGCAATTGCCGAAGGCATGTTTTGGGGTTGTGTTCCTATTGCAACCGCTGTTTCCTGCATCCCTTTTATGCTAGATCAAGGGAATCGTGGGGTTTTGTTGACGATGAACTTAGAAAAAGATGTAAAGCAAATTGAAGCGATTATCGAAGATGAAGTAGATTATCAAAACAGAAGAGAAAAGGCAGCCGAATGGTCCAGAAAATATACTTTAGACTTTTTCGAGCAAGAAATTAAAAAGATGATTCAAACAAAATAAATATCTTTATGTTGGATTCAATTAAAGGAATGGAGTTGAAAATTGATTTTCTAGTTAAAATTGAAATCAAGTTTAACTATGATGTCAGTCTGAGCTTGTCGAAGACATTATAAAAAAAGGAACTTCGACAAGCTCAGTGTGACAAATGGCAATTAATTAACTGTAAAAAATAATTACACCTAACGGCTTATCTTTATAAAAAAATCTAAAATGCGTATACTTCAAATCATAGATTCCCTTGAGGCTGGTGGTGCTGAGCGCATGGCGGTAAATTATGCCAATGCACTTGCTGATGAAATTGATTTTTCAGGATTGGTGGCAACTAGAAAAGAAGGAACCCTTTCGAACCAGATAAACCAAAAAGTGTCGTATCTATTTCTAAACAAAAAAAGAGCAATTGATATAAAAGCACTTATTAGATTGAGAAATTACGTGATGCAAAATAAGGTGACGCACCTCCATGCCCATAGCACCTCTTTTTTTATTGCTTTTCTAGTAAAGATAATGAACCCAAAAACCCAACTAATTTGGCATGACCATTATGGGGATAGCGAGTTTTTAGTCACTAGACCGAAAGGCGTCTTAAAGGCTGTTATTCCTTTTTTTAATGGAATTATAGTAGTCAATCATAAATTAAAAAGTTGGGCGCAGGAAAATAAACTTTCAAAAAATGTCATTTATTTTTCTAATTTTCCATCTAAGGAAAACGAACTATCGGAACACACTATTTTGAAAGGAATAAAAGGGAAGCGAATAATTTGTTTAGCCAATTTGAGAATGCAAAAAAATCATTTTTTATTGCTGGAAGTGGCTAAAATGATCAAAAATTCATATCCCGAATGGACCTTTCATCTGGTGGGAAAAGATTTTGAAGATGAGTATTCCAAGCAAATCAAGAACCAAATCAAGCTATCTAGTTTAGAAGACAAGGTGTTTCTTTATGGCTCAAAACAGGATATAAACAGTATTTTAGAGCAGTCGACCATCGCCATTCTGACCTCACAATCAGAAGGCATGCCATTGGCATTATTAGAATATGGCCGTCATAAAAAACCGATTGTTGTAACTAATGTTGGCGAAATCCCCATTTTAATACAAGACGGAGTCAATGGATTTGTGGTAGATTCTAACTCAACCTCTTTATTTTATGAAGCCTTGATTAAATTAATTAATAGTAATACCTTACAAACTAATTTTGGCATTGCACTTCATCAAAACATAGTCAATAATTATTCAGAAAAGACCATTGTCAAAGAGTATCTTAATTGGGTACAAAATAGTTAAAAATGAAAAAAGAAGAAATTTTATACCTTAATTTAATTCTATCCCATGCCGGACTTGGTTTTGTAATTTTTCTGATGCCTTTTCTATCCATACTATACGGCTATGCCATTCTTATATTTGGCGCTCTTTACATCATAAAAAACAAAAACAAAAACAATGAAGCTCTTATGGCTGCGGCTTATGTGGTGGGAAGCGAAGTTTTTTTGAGGATGACTGGAGGAAATCCCTCATATGAAATTTCTAAATATTCAGTAATGGGGTTTCTTTTCATTGGTGTAGTCTACACGGGTTTATCTAAAAACGCCACGCCTTATTGGTTGTTTTTATTGATATTGATACCTAGTGTTATTCTCTCTACTGCTGTGTTGAATTTTGACACTAATATGAGAACTGCCATTGCCTTTAATATTTCGGGACCCGTGTGCCTTGGAGTGGCTTCTATTTATAATTTTAGGAGAAAGATTTCCTTGGATCTAATGAATTCGATTCTCTTGTTTATGGGTTTGCCGATAGTTACCACAATGGTCTATTTGATTTTTTATGCTCCAAACATTCGGGAGGTAATTACGTCAAACGCTTCTAATTTTGAGCAATCAGGAGGATTTGGACCCAATCAGGTCGCCACTATTTTGGGACTAGGTATGTTTATCTTTTTTTCTAGGATTGTTTTGGAATCCAAAACAAAATTTATGGTGATACTTAATTTAATCCTCACGATAGTCATAAGTTATAGAGGAATGCTTACATTTTCAAGAGGAGGGATGTTTACGGGTTTTTTTATGATCATATTATTGTTGTTGTTCTTGTACTTTAAATCCAATTACAAAGGCAGGGTAAAATTAAATTATCTTCTCGTTTTGTTTGTTATTGCTGCGATGACCATTTGGACCTATACTTCGTTTCAAACTAGCGGCCTTATTGATAAGCGTTATGCTAATCAAGATGCTAGTGGAAGAACAAAAGAAAGTAAACTTTCAGGAAGAGAGGTTGTAGCAAAAAATGAATGGGAAACCTTTTTGAAGCACCCTTTTTTTGGTGTAGGAGTAGCTAAAGCGGTTGAATTTCGTAAAGCGGAAACGGGAAATAAAACCGTGTCTCATGATGAAATTACCCGTATGTTAGCCGAACATGGTACATTTGGTATTTTAGGATTATTGATTCTCTTTTTTACACCATTGATTCTATATCTTGAAAATAAGTTCAATTTGTATTTACTCTGTTTTTTTGTGTTTTGGCTACTAACCATCAATCATGCAGCTATGCGAATTGCCGCTCCAGCATTTGTTTACTCCTTGGCCTTACTCAATGTCGATTTTGGTAAAGTTCCAATAAAAAACAGTAAGGAATTATAATAAGGATAATCGACAAGTATTAATAAGAGTAACTGTTTTGGGTGTTTTTGAGTTCATTTAAAGATATGGATGAATAATCAGAGTAAAAATGTTTTTAATATGGATCTAAGTAGGGAAGTATGTTGTTCGTCAATTTTTAATGATTTCATCAGATATTTATGTAGATTTGCCTGTGATTAGGGTTATTTTAAAATAAGTATGAACAAGAATAAAAAGATACATTTTGAGATCTCGGAACGTAAAGTGTTGCTGAGGATTTTTGATGTGGTTTTTGTTTGGATGGCCATTCATTTCATCGGCCATTTACTTGATTTGGAATACCTCAAACTTTCGACCAATCATATGTTATATTTATTGTCATTGGGATTATATTTAAACGGTATTGGGACGATATTTGAAATGTATAATTTGCAGGTGGCTAGTAATCAATTCCAAGTTTTAAAGAGTACTATTCTCACCGTATCAACTGCAGTATTATTCTATTTTCTGACTCCGGTATATTCTGCCCAGTTGCCATCTCAAAGACTTCAAATTCTAGTGTTCTATTTTACGGTATTGTTTGCTCTTTTAGCTTGGAGAATGCTGTACGTGAAGTTATTGGCGTCCAATCGGTTTGTTCAAAATGTAATTCTGGTTTGTGAAAACGAACACCTGGAAGAACTAGTGAAGGGACTCGAGAAAGCAGATCCCCATTATAGAGTAATCGGATATGTAAATACGGAGAGTTATAGTAGTGCATCTAGTTTACATTATGTTCAGCCCATTAAAATGTTTGATTTGGTTTCCTTTGTCAATGAAAATTCCATATTTGAAATTGTTGTTGCCTCACAAAAGAAAGAAGAAATTACAGTAGAATTGTACCAACAATTACTCCATTTATTAGAATCTGGAAATACCATTCGCGAATATGCCCATGTCTATGAAAGTAAGTCACAGCGAATCCCAGTGCAGTACGTTACCAGAGATTTTTACAGGTTTTTCCCCTTCAGCAGAAGCAACAACAACCAACTCTATTTATGGAACATAAAAATTATGGAGGTGATCATCTCCGTTTTGGGATTGCTATTTGGAGCAGTATTGATTCCCTTTATTGTCTTAGGAAATATTTTGGGAAATCGGGGAAAACTATTTTATACCCAGGAACGCGTAGGTAAAAATGGGGAACTGTTCCGAATATACAAGTTTAGGACTATGGTTAAAAATGCT
>CANHNG010000122.1 GCA_947461915.1 Flavobacteriaceae bacterium | reverse complement strand
TTGGTTCTGGTTTGTCTTCTTCGGCAGCCTTAGAATGTGGATTTTTATTCGGAATTAACGAAATGTTTAATTTGGGAATAAAATCAATCGATATGGCTTTAATGGGACAAAGTGCAGAGCACTGGGTTGGAATTAATTGTGGTATCATGGATCAGTTTTCTAGTGTAATGGGATTGGAAAACAAAGTAATAAAAATTGATTGCCGTACTTTGGATTATACCTATCACGATGCTGATTTTGTTGATTATTCTTTAATCTTGTTTGATAGCAATGTAACACATTCCTTATTTACATCCGAATACAATAATCGACGTATCGAATGCAACGAAGGATTAAGTATTATTAAAGAAAATTATCCTGAAATTGAAAGTTTCCGGGACTGCGATCTCAATCATTTAACTTCATTGAGGGCAAAAATGTCAGACAATGTGTATAAAAGAAGTTTATATGCCGTAAAAGAAATTAAGCGTGTAAATCAAGCTTGTGTCGCCCTGGATAATGGTGATATTAGAACATTAGGAAATTTAATGTTTGAAACACACCAGGGATTGTCTAAAGACTATGAAGTAAGTTGCGCCGAATTAGACTATCTAGTAGATTTGGCCAAGGCCGAAGAGGATGTGATTGGTTCTCGACTAATGGGAGGTGGTTTTGGAGGGTGCACCATCACTTTGGTAAAAAAGGGAAGCGAAAGTGCTGTAAAAGAGAAATTCACCAAATTATATGCAGACCAATTTGGCATAGATTTAAAAATTTACGACGTAAAAATTTCAAACGGAACATCACTTTATAAAAACTAGTTCGAATGAAAAAATTTGATATACACGAAGATCCGCACAGAAGATATAATCCTTTAATAAACGAATGGATTTTAGTATCGCCACACCGCGCCAAAAGGCCATGGCAAGGTCAGAATGAAACTATTTCTACTGTAAAAATGCCTGAATACGACTCGGAATGTTACTTATGTCCAGGGAATGTTCGTGCCAATGGAGAAGTAAATCCGCAATACTCTAGCTCATTTGTGTTCGAGAATGATTTTGCAGCAATGAAGCAAGATGAAATTGCTTTTGTTGACAATACGGAGGCTACTTTTTTTAAAGCCCAACCAGAAAGGGGTATTTCGAGGGTGGTATGTTTCTCTCCAAAGCATAATGAAACATTACCCGAAATGGAAGTTAGCCAAATTGAGAATATCGTTCGTACTTGGCAAAAAGAATATACGTATTTAGGAAACAAGGATTTTATAAATTATGTTCAGATTTTTGAAAATAAAGGAAGTGTAATGGGATGCAGCAATCCTCATCCTCACGGCCAAATTTGGGCACAATCATCACTACCCACCCAAGTTGATCGCACTCAAGTAAATTTGAAAGCCTATTATGACCAACATAAATCGAGTTTGTTGCATGATTATTTAACCCAAGAACTGCAACAGAAAGAACGTATTGTTATCGAAAACGAGTATTTTGTGGCTTTAGTGCCTTTTTGGGCAATTTGGCCTTATGAAACACTAATTATAAGCAAACGCCATTTTGGTAGAATTACCAATATGACCGCCTCCGAAATCAGTTCCTATGCAGCTATATTGAAAATTTTGACCATAAAATATGACAATTTATTCGAGACTTCTTTTCCTTATTCATCAGGAATTCATCAAGCGCCAACAGACGGAACAGAGCATCCTGAGTGGCATTTTCACATGCATTTTTACCCCCCTTTATTGCGTTCAGCTTCGGTCAAAAAATTTATGGTGGGATATGAAATGATGGGAGAATCACAACGCGATATTACACCTGAAAAAAGTGCCCAAATGTTAAGAGATTTGTCGGGTGTACATTATAAAAGCAAATAAGAAATGAAAGTATTAGTAACAGGAGGTCTTGGATTTATTGGTTCACACACAGTTGTCGAATTACAAAACAAAGGTTTTGAAGTAGTGATTATTGACAATCTTTCCAACTCTTCTGAATCTGTTTTTAAAGGTATTGTTTCCATTACTGGTAAAAAACCTATATTTGAAAAATTAGATTTAAGGGAAAAAGCATCGGTACAAGCTTTTTTTAAAAAATACAATGATGTGAGTGGCGTAATTCACTTTGCGGCTTCAAAGGCAGTAGGCGAAAGCGTTACAAATCCATTGTTGTACTATGAAAACAACATTGCATCTCTAGTATATTTGTTACAAGAATTACAACAAAAAACGGAAGCTCATTTTATTTTTAGTTCTTCCTGCACGGTTTATGGTCAAGCAGATGTAATGCCGATTGATGAAAATGCGCCTATCAAACCAGCTATGTCTCCTTATGGTAACACCAAACAAATAGGGGAAGAAATCATTACAGACGTTACAAAAGTGAGTAATATCAATGCCATTTTATTGCGATATTTTAATCCAATCGGATCACATCCTTCGGCAGAAATCGGAGAATTACCAATAGGTGTTCCCCAAAATTTAGTTCCGTTTATTACACAAACCGGAATGGGATTGCGAAAAGAATTAATGGTGTATGGTAATGATTATCCAACTCCGGACGGCACATGTATTCGTGATTATATTCATGTAGTGGATTTAGCCAAAGCACACGTGGTGGCTTTACAACGCCTTTTAGAGAAGAAAAATGGGGATAAAGTAGAAATTTTCAACCTGGGAACAGGGGTTGGTAGCTCAGTTCTTGAAGTGATTTCCAGCTTTGAAAAAGTAAGCAGAAAACCATTTCCATACAAAATAGCAGAGAGGAGAGTTGGTGATGTCACCATGGCGTATGCTGCAACCGACAAAGCGAATACGATACTAGGCTGGAAAACAGAATCGTCTTTAGACCAAGCTATAGCAAGCGCTTGGAACTGGGAGCAAAAAATTAGAAATTAAAAACAAACAAACAAAACCTAATAATAATAACCAATTAACCAAATGAATTTATGAAAACATTACAACTTACCGATTATTTAGTATTTCTAATATACTTTTTTATAGTATCCGGATACGGCTATTGGATTTACAAACGAAAACAAACGGCCAAACACTCTGCTTCGCATGATTACTTCTTGGCTGAAGGTTCTTTGACTTGGTGGGCAATTGGAACTTCTTTAATTGCCTCCAATATTTCTTCTGAGCAATTTATTGCCATGTCAGGCAATGGGTTTAAGATGGGATTAGCTATTGCAAGCTATGAGTGGATGTCTGCATTGACATTAATTATTGTGGCCGTGTTTTTTATTCCCGTGTATTTAAAGAATAAAATTTATACGATGCCGCAGTTTTTGAGTGAAAGATACAATGGAGACATCGCCATGATTATGGCCGTTTTCTGGTTGTTGCTTTATGTAATTGTAAACTTAACTTCCATCCTTTATCTAGGGGCATTAGCCATTAATGGTATTTCTGGGATAAACTTGGATTTGTGTATGTATGGATTGGCTTTCTTTGCTATTATTATTGCTTTGGGGGGTATGAAAGTTATTGGATATACCGATGTTATTCAAGTGGTTTTCTTGATTTTTGGTGGTTTGGTAACCACTTATTTAGCATTGGATAAAGTAGCTGAATTAAATGGACAACACGGTATGATAAAAGGGTTTCACTATATGATGGATCAATCTGGAGATCATTTCCATATGATTTTCAAAAAAGATAGTCCTAACTTCCCAAGTTTGCCCGGACTTACCATATTACTTGGAGGTATGTGGATTGTAAATTTAAATTATTGGGGTTGCAATCAATACATCACTCAAAGAGCTTTAGGGGCTGATTTAAAAACGGCCAGAAGTGGTATTTTATTTGCAGCTTTCTTAAAATTATTGATGCCTGTTATTGTGGTTTTACCGGGTATTGCTGCTTATGTCATTTATATGAAAGGGGGCTTGCAAACCGAATTGCTAGGACCTGACGGGGTTTTAAATCCAGATCGTTCTTATCCAGTATTATTAAATTTATTGCCTGTAGGTTTAAAAGGCCTGTCTTTTGCCGCTTTAACAGCTGCAGTTGTAGCTTCTTTAGCCGGTAAAGTAAATAGTATTGCAACCATTTTTACTTTGGATATTTTCAAGAAAAAAATTGATGTTAATGCTAGTGAAAAGAAAATGGTTAGAGTGGGTAAATTAACGGTATTAGTAGCAATGCTCTTGGCAGTTATTATTGCACCGCATTTAGGAATTGACAAAAAAGGAGGTTTCGAATTCATTCAAGAATATACAGGATTTGTGAGTCCCGGTATTTTCGCTATGTTTATTATGGGATTCTTCTGGAAAAAAACAAGTTCTAATGCAGCCATGTTTGCGACTATTGGGGGATTTGTATTGTCTGTGATTTTTAAATTCTTACCTAATTTTATGAATTTAGAATTTTTACATGCATCAGGTTTTTCTGCATTAGTAACCCAAGAGGATGGAAGTAGTTTATACGAAATTCCGTTCATTGATCGTATGGGGTTTGTTTTTGCAATATGTGTTGTTCTTATGATAATGATTAGTTTATTGGATCAAAAACGTGGTTTGAAAACGAAAGGATTAGAAATTGATGCTTCCATGTTTAAAGTCAATAATGCCTTCTTAGCAGGAAGTTTACTGATAGGAGGGATTTTAGTAGCCTTGTATTCTGTATTCTGGTAGAAACTAGTTCATTTTTATAGTTCAAAGCCCCATTATTTTAGGTAATGGGGCTTTTTTTGGTTTGAAATTATACTAATGAAATAGTGAATAATTAATATTAAAATATTGAAGATATTTGAAACAAAAAGACCAAGTGTATGAGACTTTTTGAACAACCGAAAGTTGTCTAAAATAGTTTATTTTGTACTTTATTATATTATTTATAAGTGCAAAATTGAAAAAGTCTACTTTACCTGTTCTTCTAACTGTTTTTTTGTTTGTATCCTTTGCCTACAGTCAAAAATTGGTGTATGAGAAAGGACCATTGGTATTAAAAGCCAATTCCCTAGAAGACGGTTTAGGGCAATTTGTAACTGCCGACTTGCCAAATGTCACCCCAAAAAACACTATTGTTCTAAAACCAGATGCAACCCCACTTATTAAAAAAATGTGGAACATTGCCCTGCACGATGTGGAGCTCAATTTGATCACCAACAGTTATGGAACCTATTTTGCAGCAGGACGACGTTATACAGACCGCGTTTATACTCGTGACATTTCCTTTGCGGGAATATTGGGACTCAATGTCGTTTATCCCAACGAGATGATGAAATCCCTTCGGGTAACGAGAGAGGTAGTAGCCAAAATGGGATACAAAGTTTCGACCGAAGAGGTTATTAAAGAAATCGATGCCCCTTGGGAGGCAATCACTGACGATAGAAAACAAATAATGGCCCAGTTTAAAAGCAACAGTATCACACGCCGTACCGATGATGTGGTCTGGGTTTGGGCTATGGATGATTTGTTTAAATCGCATCCTGAACTAGCCGATTGGAATTGGTTTTACACCAATGGTAAAAGTAATTTTGAGGATCTTTATGCCCCTTGGTTTGATGCGACAGATGGTTTGTACAGAGGTCAAAACACTTTTCAAGACCTACAATCAGATGGGTATCCGGATGGTTATTCTCAAGCTGATTGTGTCTTGTTGAAAAGTACCTCTACAAATTGCTTGTACTATAAAGCGATGCTTTCGCTGGCAAATGCAGCTAAGAAATGCAACTTACCACAAGAATCAAAATCTTGGACCACGAAAGCTAAGGCGCTTAAAATAGCTATTCTAAAGGAATTACGATTACCTGATGGTACTTTTACATATTTCAAGGACAGAAACGGAAAAGTATTGCCCAATCAGCATAATCTAGGAACTGCTTTTGCGGTACTTTTTGGAATTGTTGAGGGCAAAGCTGCCAAAAAAGCTATTGATAATTATCCATCGAATCAATATGGAACTCCTTTAATTTATCCTTATTTAGGGGATGGAAAAGGAGATCACAATGCAGCAGCCTGGCCTTTTTGCGATACTTTTTTCTTGCAAGCCAAGGAAATTGCCGATGGCAAAGATTATACAGCATATAATGCAGCACTACTGGCACGAACAATGGGAACAAAATTTTCTGAAAAAAGAGATAAAGAAT
>CANHNG010000121.1 GCA_947461915.1 Flavobacteriaceae bacterium | reverse complement strand
GCATCTAAATAATATAAAATATTCTTGTCACCTAAACTATCCATTTCAAAACTGACAGTTTTAAACAAGGTTGATATAGCATTTTATATTGATTTACAAGGTCAATTTCTAATCTCATTTTGCTTGCTTTTTTTTATTTGGATATTCCTTTAAAATTTGTCATGAATTTTTAGTTAAAAAAGTTAAAAAAGTTAGATTTTTTTTGGTGTGATTTAAAATGTAATTTAACTGATTTTTAATTTTTAATCATTAGTTTGAAAATTAATTGAATTGACTTTATGTCTTGCATATATTTGCCATGGAATTAGCTTAGATCTGTGTTACTTGTCTTTCTTTTTGAAGTATTATAATTTGTGGCTTATTCTAATTGGTATCCATTATAAATTTACTACGTAAATGTTTTTTTCTAACAACTGCGCCAGTATTTTTTTTGGAACGTTTGCAAAGGTGTGGCAATTGAAATGTAAAATGTCCTTTTTACCACCGAACGAAAAAAGGTATTTTATTTATTGGAAATCCAATTAGCCCTTCGACTGAGCTCTGAATATACTATGAAGCAAACGGCAGCTATGAGTCAGGAATACTATGTAATACAAAAACTTTTTGGAGAGTAGCTTGCGGAGTGGGATTTATGCTGATTTGGAATTAAATTAGCAATTAGCCTTTTTTAAATATAAAATGAATCTAAAAACTTAATTTCTGAATCTGACAGATTATCTAGTCCAAATTCATTGATTTTATCAAGAATTCTATTTAACTGTTCTGTGTTTGATAACAAAATAATATTAATAGGTTTGATATTTGAAATTGATAATAAATAATCTTCATTCCAAGCAATATATGTTTTGCCATAATGGTGAAAACAAAATGCTATTGGTAATTGATTACGATAATAAATGGATGCCAATATAAAACTTTGTGATTTTAATTTTAATTTTTTCTTTTCAAAAATCACTTTAGTATTAAATTTTTTAGAGAATTCTTCAAAATTTAATTGAATTACTTCTTTAACTTCAATGTTAATAATTTCGTTCTCAAAAGAGTAAATGTGAGTTGAATTGGAAAAATCATTAGAGTTCAGAAGATTGTGATAGTTAATTTTGTTTAAAATTAAATTATTATTTTTATTAAAATTACTAATAGAAGATTTAATAATTTTTCTTGAATTCAAATCAACTGATGAAATAGGCTTAAGCTCACTTAATTCGTAATCCATTGAATAACAAATTGCTTGAAAATCATCATGTCTAGCTAAACTGACACAAGAAACAATATAGTTGTTTTCAAAATAAATTTTTGAAACTGAGTCGGAAGTTCTTCTATCTGAATATAACTCATCATGCTTAATTTGAAGAAATTCAATATTAATATCATTCAAATTTAGAGATAATATACTTGCATATGTTTCTTCCCATGTTGAATTTAATAAATCAAAACATATAATATTTTGGGCAGGAATATCAAAGTTTAAAGTCATATGTATATTTGTTCGGAATTAAAAATTATTATTTAACTCCAATTCATACACAAATATAGTACCAAACTAAATCAAATTAAGACTATTTTATCTTAACATTTTTATCTTTCACCAAGTTGAACCAAAGACCATTAGCTTAATAAAATCAACAGTTGTTGAAAAGAGGGCCTAACTTAACATTTTTTGAAAATAAAATTTATCTGTGCCATCCATCCATTCGGGAAGGACGTCATAAGACGAAATAAAAAATTGATTGGGAATAATTTCTGTGGAATAATGGTCTAGCATATTATCCAAAGATTGGTCTTCTGCTAATTTTGTATTGCTAGCCTTCCCTTTACCAATAATTACGGCATTACCACCATAACGTGACATTAAATAATGCATAATTTTAGTTTTTTTTATTAATTGTTTTCATCGCTCTAAAAATCCCTGGAATATTTCTTTAGTTGAGACAATCGAACCGTCACCATGTACACGGGAACGAGCGGAGGGAGGCACGACCGACTGGAACAGCCGAACGTAACAAAGGGAACGACCGTAGAGAGACCTATTGATTGCTTCGCCTGTTTGAGCAAAGCTCTCGGGTGCCCGTGATGTTTGTGATGGAAATGTTATTTTGGAATTGTTTTTTGCCGAAGTTATAGAGATATATAGTTATGAGTCATAATAATATTAAACTCTAATGCAGCTTGTGAAAAAATTACTGGTGCAAGTTGCGAAGCGTAAATTTTTTTTTCTAAAAAACTGTGCTAGTAATTTTTTTGGAGCGTTGGCAAAGGAGTGGCAATTGAAATGTAAAACGACCTTTACCATTATATAATAAAAGACGTTGTAATTATAAAAAATGGTTTCACTATCTATTTTTTGTCCATTGGATATAAAATGCTTTCCAATTTATCATACGCTTTTTTGTGCTTTTTAATAGGCATTTTTTCAAGATTTATCATTTTCCAAATTACCGAAGGAAGATTAGAAATAACAGTACTATTTTCCATTTCTAATAAAGTCCAATCAGGATTTTTGCTTTTGAAAGACAAAAGAAATTTCTCTTCATTGTCTGTCATTTGAGAATTGATTTGGTGAATTAAATTCTCTCTAGCTTCTTCCAATTGTTCTAAAGGAACATCTACTTCTGCCATTTGTTTGAATTCGGTTTCGTAAATTTCGCTAATATCTTTTCGATTTGGAGCTAATAGTTCTGACATTGGTCGTTGATGACTTATTAGAAATATTAAGAATGTTTTCCGTAAATTATCTGTTAAACCTTCATTTTCGAGAAGAAATTTCACGTCAAATAAATCTCTTGGATGTTGTCTGTCAAGAGCTGCACAGATTTTTCCTGCATATAAATCTGGAAGTGAAGCCACTTGCATTTCTGCATATCCAAATTCTTTTTCCACTTCTTCAACAACTTCCATTCTTATTTCTGGAAAAACAGTTCCTCTGATAACTGGTGATAATTCTACTTTGATGCGAATTTCATCTTGACTTACAATTAATCTTAGAGCATCACTTTGGTTGTGTGTATTTTGTACTTTAGTACCTGGTATTTTCTGCTGAATAAGTATACTTAATCTTGATAAAGCTTCTTTAATATTTAGCAATGCTGTTTCTCGATCATTCATCGGGATGTATAGCAAATCGATGTCAACCGAAAGTCGTGGCAATGCTCTGTAAAACAAATTGATTGCAGTTCCTCCTTTTAATGCAAAACATTTTTCGGTATCTACCAATGGTAAAACACGAACTAAAAGTTGTACTTGTCTACGGTATATATTGTTTGCGTCTAAAGCCATTCTGGAACTGTTATTTTATATTTAGTATCTAATTTTCCGCCTTTTATGAGCATTCTGTTTCCAGAACCCAATGTTATGCTTTCTCGATTTAGTTTACCCAACCAAACATAATTCTGTCGGTCTGCAAACCAAAAGAAAAGCCGTTTTACTTTTACATTTTGACAGCATTCCAGTGTTTTTTGTAAATTTCTGGGTGACAATGTTGTTAGTCCTTGCATTAATTGGTCGGCGTGTTCAAAAGTTATTTTTTGTGGTACGTCTAACAATACTTCAAGATAGGCTCTTTCTGTTGTAGATAGTATTAATTTTCTATTGTCATTATCCCAATCACTTTCTGATGTAAAAGGATGAAATTGTTTGTTTTCTGAATTTTCAACGAATAAACTATTTATAGTATGTCTAACAAATTTCACATTCAAATCTAAATTTTTAACCCATTCTGGCAGTACATCATTTCCGAATAAATGAACTATTTTATTTTCTGAAAGTGATAAGTAATGTGATAATCCTTGCATTTCAAGCGCTGTTAAACCGCCTACAACAAAATCTAATTTCAATACTGATTGCAACGAGAAAACCACCGATTGCCATCTGATTTTGCTAATATTTCTAACATAAACCCCTTTGCTTATAGATTCTAATTGATTACTTTTTACCAAATTATCTATTGCGTGACGGCTTAAATTATTTTCCATAAGCCATTTATGAGTGGTTATTAAGCCCTCTGGCATTATTTTGTATAGCTCTTTTCTTCGTATAACATTTATAGCCATAATTTAAAAGTTTAGCTTATTACGGTGTTAATCGCCGTTATACAAAGATAATATAAATTATTTAATTTATGCAAATTAAATGTTACGGCGATTATCGCCGTTATAATCAGAAAGAGTAAATTATTACCCAATGGTATAACTTTGGCAAAATACCGCATTTTTTGCCAAAGTTATATTGCGGTTTGCAATATTTTTTCTTTTTAGATGGTTTTCGTAACGTAAAAGGATAGATTTTGCTACTATTGGAAGTTTTAAAAAATAAAAGTTGCCCTCGTTTACTAAACTTAAAATTGCATAATAAACTTGATTGGTTCATTGGACTTAATCTTCGCCTAGAGTTTGTATATGTTCCGTCCCAAGAATCAATAGTTGTAGGCATAATGTATAGCTAGCTATTTTTTATATTCGAACGCTTTTATAAACTTTTTATTATTGACTATCTGATGGCAATGATTTATTATTGAATATTTTTTTTTGTATTAATGGTTTATTAATGCATTATTAACTCCACTAGAATAATATTGCGATACATTACTATATAATTAAAAAAGTTTAGACTGAGTATTTTTGATTTACTAACATTCATTGAATGTAGTTTCATTTATGTTGATTTGCTTTTGCAATGCTTAATATCCTTATGGATTCACTACATATATAAGAATATTAATCTAATTAACAATGGCGGATAGCCAACTTATTTAAGAAAAACAACTAAGAAAAATGAAAAACTACTATCCGCTTATATTGCTGTTGCTGGCATTTTCGTGTGTAGCCCAGAATTCTAAAAAAGCAAAAAGAGCGCTTGCTATTCAGATCGCAAAAAATGAGTATATCCCGTTTGTAAAATCAAAAGCACTGGAGGTGATGAAAACCGGGTTTAATGCCGGCGATGGTTACCGCGAAGTGTGGATCCGTGATTACAACACGTTTATTGAACTGGCCGCCCAGGTTTTTCCAAAAGAAGATTTGAAGGAAAAACTGCTGGTATTTTGCAGGATGCAGGGGGAGGATGGGAATATCATAGATGGATTTACCCCAATAGAAAAAGTGGGCAAAGTTGCTTACGATTTCTCCTATTCAAAACTTGAAACGCGCTATGCTGCCCACAAAAACACCGTGGAAACAGACCAGGAAAGCTCGCTAGTACAGGCGGTTTACAAATACATTCAACTTACCGGCGACAATTCAATCCTGGCTGAAAAAGTAGGTGAAAAAACCGTTGCCGAACGCCTTGAATGGGCCATAGATTTCCTGATGCAACACCGTTTTAATAAGCAGTATGGCCTCATAATTGGTGCTACTACCGCCGACTGGGGTGATGTGCAACCCGAACACGGCTGGGGCGTTGTTCTGGATAACAATACCCACAAGGCCATCGATATTTATGACAATGCTATGTTGGTAATCGCCTTGAACAATCTTACGGAGATGATTCCTTCGATTAAACAGAAATGGAACCCGATAAAGGAAAGTATTGCTCAGAATTGCCGGAAATACCTTTGGGATAGTGAAAAACAAAAATTTATTCCCCACATCTATCTCGAAAAAGGCTCTCCCTTTCCTGCCGATTTCAATGAAAGTGAAATCTATTATTTTGGCGGAACTGCTATTGCCATCGAAGCCGGATTACTTAGTAACAAAGAGATTAAGATTTCGCTCGACGAAATGATTAAACGTGTAAAACTGGCCGGAGCAGCAAGTATCGGACTGACACTCTATCCTCCTTATGCCAAAGGTTTTTTTGTTAACAAAATAATGACTAAGGAGTATAGTTACCAAAACGGCGGCGACTGGACTTGGTTTGGTGGCCGGATGATTCAGCAGTTGATCAGGTACGGATTTGCTCAGGAAGCTTATGAACAAGTTCAACCAATGTTAAAACGCGTGAAAGACAACAATGGATTTTATGAATGGTATTCGGTGGATAACAAACCCCGTGGCTCAGGTACATTCCGTGGCGAAGCCGGAGTGCTTTATACTGCCATTGCAATGTTCGAAAACCTGAATCATAAAGAGAAGAAGTAGCAAATGCAGCACTTAAACTTGCGCAAAACCGATC
>CANHNG010000120.1 GCA_947461915.1 Flavobacteriaceae bacterium | reverse complement strand
TTGTTGAATTTTAAAGATGGTTATTGACGAAATCGAAACTATCAACCAAAAACCATCAACCATCAACTAAAAGTACCCTTGTTGTTTTCTTTTTTCCATAGCTGCCTCAGAACGTTTGTCATCGATTCTAGCACCTCTTTCGGAGATTGTCGAAGATCTAATTTCTCCAACCACTTCTGCAATTGTGGCGGCATACGAATCAACCGCAGCGGTACAACTCATATCTCCAACGGTTCTGAAACGAACGATTCTTTCCTCTACTACCTCGTCCTCTTCTTGATAAACAAAAGGAGAGTGTGACCAAATCATTCCGTCTCTCAAAAATACCTTACGCTTGTGTGAAAAGTAAATGGATGGAATCTCGATTTGTTCTTGTTCGATATAACTCCAAACGTCTAATTCTGTCCAATTCGAAATTGGAAAAACACGAACGTTTTGTCCATTTTCGATTTTTCCATTTAACAAATCGAATAATTCTGGGCGTTGATTTTTTTCGTCCCATTGACCAAAATCATCCCGAACTGAGAAAATACGCTCCTTAGCTCTGGCTTTTTCTTCGTCACGACGGGCACCGCCAATACAAGCATCAAATTTGAATTCTTCGATTGCATCTAAAAGCGTAGTCGTTTGCAGACTATTTCTACTGGAATATTTACCGGATTCTTCGACAACTTTTCCTTCGTCGATAGCATCTTGAACGTTTCGAACGATCAATTCCAATCCTAACTCGGCAACCAATCGATCTCTAAATTCGATTGTTTCCGGAAAGTTGTGCCCCGTATCGACGTGCAATAATGGGAAAGGGATTTTGGCTGGAAAGAATGCTTTTTGTGCCAAACGCACCAATGTAATTGAATCTTTTCCTCCAGAGAACAGCAATACAGGCTTATCAAACTGAGAAATTACTTCTCTAAAAATGTATATCGCCTCGCTTTCTAAAGCATTTGTTTTTAATATTGAACTCATTATTTTTAGTTTAAAGTTTAAGAGTTTAAAAGTTTAAGGTTGTTGTAACCTAAACTAAAATCTCATAAAACTATTATTATTTTTTCTATTCTCTTTATTCTAAAATCTGCCATCTGAAATCTTATTTCTGGTGCAAACCGCATTCCTTATGACTGGATTCCCAGGACCATCTTCCTGCTCTAATGTCTTCCCCTTCGGCAATTGCTCTCGTACAAGGAGCACAACCAATACTTACAAAACCTTGTTTGTGTAAAGCATTTTGGGGTACATTATTGTCATCTATGTATCTTTGAACTTCTGCCAATGTCCATTTTAACAATGGATTAAATTTGATAATATCAAAATGGGCATCATATTCAAAAGCAGCTAAGTCGTTTCTGTTTTCCGATTGCTCGGCTCTTAATCCCGTAATCCAAATGGCATTTCCTTTTAAAGCCTTAGTCAATGGTGCTACTTTTCGAATGAAACAACATTCCTTTCTATTTTCGACTGATTCATAGAAACTGTTTGGTCCTTTTTCACTCAGCAGTTTCTCTACCGCAGCAGCCTCAGGAAAATAGGTTTGAATTGCTACTTTGTATTTTTTGATCGTTCTATGAAAAACATCATAGGTTTCCTGAAACAAACGCCCTGTGTCTAGCGTAAATATATTGATTGGCAAATCATTTTTGGTAATTAAAGCTGTAATCACCTGATCTTCCTGACCAAAAGAAGTAGAAAAAACCACTTGATTTTTATATTCACTAGCCAAAAAAGCTAAAGTCTCCTCAATCGAGAAATTGGCTGTTTTTTCTAATAAAGTCTTTACTACAGTTGCGCTCATGTTTTTTTATTAATAAATCTATTACCCTATCGGTTTTGTAGATTATTCTGCAAAAATACTACTTATTTATAAATAACAAAATAAAAATTAGTTTTTTTAGCATCAAAAAAAAATAAAGCCTACCATTCCTATAGGATATAAGAAAATAATTTTTACTTTTGACAAAAAAATACAATTATGGATTTTCAATATGGACTAATCGTTGCCGGATTAACAGTTGGTTTTATTGTAGGATTAACAGGCATAGGTGGGGGTTCTTTGATGACACCAATTCTATTATGGTTTGGCATACCGCCAACAAAGGCTGTTGCTGTAGATTTGTTATATGCTGCAGTTACCAAAACAGGAGGCGTTGTTGTACATAATAAAAAGAAAAATATTGACTGGACTATTACTGGTTGGCTGGTATTGGGGAGTATTCCTGCTTCTTTAATTACTTTGTGGGTTCTTCATACAATAAAAACCGATGTTGATGCCATGAATGCCACCATAAAATATAGCTTAGGCTGGGCGTTGTTGTTTACATCAGTTGCTATTATTTTCAAAAATAAAATATTAGCTTTTTCTCAAAAACATTCAGGAGATAAATTTCATAAAGAAAGTAAAACTCAAAACGGATTAACCATATTAATTGGCGTAATGCTAGGTGCAATTGTAACGCTAACTTCCATTGGAGCTGGAGCCTTAGGTACTGTTACTTTATTTTTCTTATATCCACTTTTACCAACTCCTAAATTAGTTGGAACTGAGATTGCTCATGCAATTCCATTAACACTGGTGGCAGGTGTAGGACATGCCTCGATGGGGAATATGGATTTTGCTCTACTAGGTCAGCTTTTAATTGGTTCCCTTCCTGGCATCTATTTCGGAAGTCTACTGAGTGGCAAAGTCCCTGATTTATTGCTAAGAAACGCTATTGCTATCATGTTGTTTTTCGTGGGGTATAATTATGTGTTTTAGTCCCTTCAACATATTTAGCAAAAAAATAAACTGCAAATACGCAATTTATAATTTCAATTGATCTTTTTGGAAACTTGCGGTTTTGGAATTTTTTTAAAAAGCGATATCAGCCAAGGTATTATTTTCTAATATCATTAGGGTATTGTCCCGAACTTCCATCATGAGTTTGCGAACAGCACAAGCTGCTTCATCAGTACAGTCCTCACATTTCTCGTAAAAATTGTGACTGGCGCAAGGTAACAAGGCAATTGGACCTTCCAGAATACGGTACACTTTTGCCATATTAATGTCTTTGGGCTCTTTGATTAGATAATAGCCCCCACCTTTTCCTTTCTTGGCTCCGAGAAAACCGGAATGACGCAAGAGCAACAAAATACTTTCGAGAAACTTAATTGAAATATGCTCTGCTTTTGCAATTTTAGCAATAGCCACAGGCGTTTGATCTTCTTGGCGCGCCAAAAAAGTCAAAGCTTTTATTCCGTATTTTGTTTTTTTCGAAAGCATTATTAATTTTTGATTGAAGTTAATTGATTGAAAAAATCTTCAATCAATTAACTCCTTAATTACAACAAATGTATATTTTTTAATTAAAGAATAATGAAGATTAACGATTGTGTTGCACAGGAGCAAAATCTGCAATCTAAAATCTTATGCTAACGCCTGTTCCAAATCAGTAATGACATCTATTACGGTTTCCAATCCTACGGAAATACGCACCAAACCATCTGTAATACTCACTGCTAAACGCTCTTCAACTGTTAATTTACTGTGCGTTGTAGAAGCTGGATGTGTCACGATGGTTCTGGTATCTCCCAAATTTGGCGACAACGAACACAATTGTATTTTATCCAAAAAGGCCCTTCCCGCTTCGAGACCCCCTTTGATTTCGAAAGCTACAATATTACCCCCTAATTTCATTTGCTTTTGGGCAATTTCATATTGGGGATGCGATTTCAAGAACGGATATTTTACGGTATTCACCTTTGGATGCTGTTCCAAAAACTCGGCTACTTTCAGTGCGTTTTCGCAATGTCTATCCAAACGAACTGCTAGAGTTTCTAAACTTTTTGACAATACCCATGCATTGAAAGGAGATAAAGAAGGCCCTGTCAATCGAGAAAATAGATAGATTTTTTGAATCAATTCGTCATCACCAACAGTGATTCCACCTAAAACACGACCTTGTCCGTCAATTAGTTTGGTCGCCGAATGGATAACCAAATGGGCGCCCCACTTTATAGGCTGTTGTAAATAAGGTGTGGCAAAACAATTGTCAATGATCAAAATCAAATCGTGTTTTTTGGCAATAGCGCCAAGTAATTCCAAATCAATAATATCAACTCCAGGATTTGTAGGCGATTCGGCAAAAAGAATTTTGGTGTTTGTTTTGATACAACCCTCAATAGTTTCGGGTTTATTAATATCAAAATACGTAGTTTCTATTCCCCATTTCGGAAAATAATTAATAAATAAGGAGTGTGTCGCTCCAAATACACTACTTGCCGAAACAATATGATCGCCTGAGTTTAACAAAGCTGCTAAGGTTGAATATACTGCCGCCATTCCCGAAGCGAATGCAAATCCAGAAGCAGCACCTTCCATCGCACAAATTTTATCAATAAACTCGTCAGTGTTTGGATTGCTGTAACGGCTATAAATATTTCTATCTTTCTCATCGGCAAATGAAGCACGCATATCTTCGGCATCTTCGAATACAAAACTCGAAGTTAAGTACAAAGGCACTGAATGCTCTAAATATTGGGTACGCTCTAATTGATTGCGTATGGCCTGGGTTTCAAAACCAAATTCTTGTTTGTTCATTCTATTTTGTTTAAAGTTTAAGGTTTAAAGTTTTTAAAATAATAGTATTTCAACACTCAATCCTCAAACGAATAATTATTGACTATTTATATTTTCGCTACTTCCATTCCGTTCAAAACTACTTTATAATGGATGGTTGCTGTTGGTTCCAATGTTTTAGAAACGGAACAGTATTTTTCGAAAGAAAGTTGGGCGGCTTTTGCGGCTTTGTCTTCTTTAATGTTTCCTTCCAGATAAAAAACAACGTAAATATCTTTGAAAGGCTTTGCTTCACCCACTTGTACGCGTTCGCCTTCAACCTCAGCTTTGAAAGAAGTGATTTCCTGACGTTGCTTTTTTAGTATCGAAATCATATCGATTCCGCTACAACCTGCTACTCCCATCAAGATTAATTCCATTGGGCTTGGCCCCATATCGTTGCCCCCAAAATCAGGTCTAGCATCTATATTTACGATGTGTCCGCGATCGTTTTTTAGTTGAAAGTGGAAATTTTCGTTTACTCTGTCTAATGTTATTTTCATTTTATTCTATTTATTTTCCTCACCCCAGCCCTTTCCAAAGAGAGGGAGCCGAAATTGGTGAGTTGTTGTTTTTGTTTTTTTACTGAATACTAAAAACTGAATACTTATTTTATCCTTTCTCCGACAATCTTAAAATATCCCCGAAAACACCTCTCGCCGTTACTGCCGATCCAGCGCCGGCGCCTTGAATCACGATGGGTCTGTCGCCATACGACTCGGTGTAAATTTCGAAGAACGAATCAGAACCTTTTAATCCTCCCAAAGCGGTATCCGAAGGTACGGAAACTAATTTTACTTCAAGATTTCCTTTGTCGTTTTGTAAATCTCCCGATAATTCCCCAATGTACCGCAAAACATGATTTGGTTCTTGTTCGGCTTTTATTTTGTTATAAATGGGGTCAAATTCCTTTAATTTGTTCAAGAAATCAGACACATTTCCTTCGCGCAAATGTTCTGGGATCAAGTTTTGAATGCGAATTTCTTCGAATTCATTTTGCAAATCCAATTCTCTCGCCAAAATTAGTAATTTTCTACCCACATCGTTACCACATAAATCTTCTCTTGGATCTGGTTCTGTGTACCCGTTGTCAATTGCTTCTTTCAAAACTTCGCTGAAGGGAACGTCTTTTGCCGAGAAATTGTTGAATAAATAACTCAAGGTTCCCGAGAAAACGCCTTTGATTTTGGTGATATTTTCACCAGAAAGATGCAATAATTTGATGGTGTCTATTAACGGTAATCCTGCACCCACATTGGTTTCATACAAATACGTCTTCTGATTTTCTGCCAATACTTTTCGCAAGTCTTTGTAAAATTTATAACTCATGGTATTCGCCACTTTATTGGAAGAAATCAAGTCAAAACTACTTTCTGCCAATGGAATGTAATTTTCTACAAACGAAGCACTTGCCGTGTTATCAATAGCGATCAAATTCTCTAGATGATTTTCATTGGCGTAGGCGATAATATCGTCAATCGTATAAGAAAAACCATTATTTTGAATCTCGTTTTTCCAATTGGGTGTCACACCATTTTTGTTCAAAAGGACATTTTTT
>CANHNG010000119.1 GCA_947461915.1 Flavobacteriaceae bacterium | reverse complement strand
TTGCATAAGCTATCTTTTTATCTGACAATTCTGAATTAAATAAATATTCAGAATCATTTAAAACGGACTGGCTCAAATAAAAATTTATTACATCTTCAGTCTTTCCTTGCATAACAAATCCTCCATTCTGTAACAAAATACATTTAGTACATAACTTTTGAATTGCCGCCATATTATGACTCACAAACAAAACCGTTCTCCCTCCTTCTCTAGAAATATCCTGCATTTTTCCAATGGCTTTTTTCTGGAACTCGGCATCGCCCACGGCCAAAACCTCATCAATTATCAAAATCTCTGGATCTAAAAATGCGGCTACCGCAAACGCCAAACGCACATACATACCGCTACTGTAACGCTTTACGGGGGTATCTATATAACGTTCGCAACCGGAGAACTCTATGATTTCATCAAGCTTCGAGGCAATTTCTTTTTTAGTCATGCCCAGAATAGCGCCGTTCAAGAATATGTTTTCGCGTCCTGTCATTTCGCCATTAAAACCCGTTCCTACTTCGAGCAAAGAAGCCACTCGCCCCCCAAACTTTATGTGGCCAGTTGTAGGTGCCGTAACCCGAGATAATATTTTTAATAGCGTTGATTTGCCCGCTCCATTTTTGCCAATAATACCTAAAACCTCACCGCGTTCTACTTCAAAATTAATGTCTTGTAGTGCCCAAACGTAATCGCTCGTGCCTTTGGTACTGCGGTCGTTTGTATCGCCAATTTTGAGATAAGGATTTTCCTTGCCCCGTATTTGATGCCACCAGCGGTTGAGATCGTGCGCCATTGTGCCCGTACCAACTTGCCCCAGACGGTATTGCTTGGAAATGTTTTCGGCTTTTAAGATGATATCTTTACTCATTTATTATTGAAATTCTAATACAACTGATTACTAAAACTGAACACTAAACCGTATCAATAAAACTCTTCTCGGTCTTATTAAAAATCAGTACACCCACTAAAAATACAGCTACGGTAACGACAAAGGTATAACCCAATCCCCAAATGGAAATTTGCCCTACATTCAATAACATATAGCGGGTCGTTTCTATAACGTAAGCCAACGGATTATAATGCACTAACCATCCATAAGTGGGCAGTTTTTCATTAATCAATGCTATGGGATACATCACGGCTGAGAGATACATCAACAATTGCACGCCAAAACCTATCAGGTTACTAAAATCCCTGTATTTAGTGACTAAGGAAGATATAAACATCCCCAATCCTAATCCTAAGACACCCATCAGCACAATTAATAGAGGAAAGAATACAACCGAACCATTCAAACCCACAGTAGCCCCTTTGAAGTAGTAGAAAACATAAAACACAACGAATATTAGAAATTGTATTCCAAATTTAATCAAATTAGATATCACTATCGAGATAGGCACAATGAGTCTGGGAAAATAGACTTTACCAAAAATCCCTGCATTTGCCCCGAAGGTATTCGAAGTTCCGTTAAGACAAGCCGTAAAGTAATTCCAAACCGTAATTCCTGCTAAATTGAACAAAAAAGGTGGCACTGTTCCAGTATCAATTCCAGCTACATTATTAAAAATAATCGTAAAAGTAATGGAGGTAAACAAAGGCTGAATCAAATACCAAAGCGGTCCTAAAACCGTTTGTTTGTATACCGTAACCACGTCTCTTTTTACAAAAAGCAGCAATAAATCTCGGTACTGCCAAACTTCCTTCAAATTAAGGGAAAAGAATTTATTTTTTGGTGTTATTTCAAACAACCAATCCTTTTCTATATTTTCCGTGTTGATCATTTTAATTTATTGTATTTTCCTTTTCAATAAAAAGAAAGTTTTAATTGGCAAACCCCTAAATTATATATCCGCTCTACCGCAAATATAATAATTTAAAGATTAAGATCTATAGGCTTTCAAAAGAAGTTCGACGATGAAAATCATACAAAAGCAATACATAACTAAAAAATAACAGTCATTCAGCCGAATGACCGATAGAAAAACTTACAAATTACTTACCTTTGCTTTATGATTGAATTTTTCAAAGCAAAACCAACACTTAAAGATTTAATTCCCGATAATTATGTGGATATCCATTCACATCTCTTACCAGGCATAGACGATGGCGCGAAGACTTTTGAGGACACTTTGGAACTTGGTAAAGGGTTGTTAGATTTCGGTTTTTCGCAATTTATCACTACTCCGCACATCTACCAAAATGTTTGGAACAACACCCAAGAGCAAATAAAAGCCGTTGAAACCACTACAAAACTGGAGTTGAAAAAAAACGGAATTTCGGTTCCCTTTCGAGCTGCCGCAGAATACCTACTGAATGACAATTTTATAAAACTTTGTCAAACTGGCGAAATATTGACGCTTAAGGAGAAGTACGTTTTGGTTGAAATATCCTATACAAACCCCCCAATTCAATTGTACTCCATTATATTCGACTTGCGAGTGGCGGGTTATACGCCGGTTTTAGCACATCCGGAGCGTTATGTCTATTACCACTATAATTTTGATGAATACCTAAAATTAAAAAAAGCAGGCTGCTATTTCCAGCTTAATTTATTATCGGCCGTGGGTTATTATGGCGAAGGAATTACAAAAATTGCCGACAAGTTATTACAAAAAGGCCTGTATGACTTTGTGGGATCTGATGTACATCATGTCAATCACATTGCTGGATTTAACGAAAAAGTAAAAGTAAAAAACTTGGTTGCCCTGAAAGAAATCATTGCCAACAATCAGTTTTTTAGGATGTAATCATTTTTTGAGTATTTGCTAATAGCCTCAAGGAAATAAGCTAACTCATTTATAATCCAATTAGTATCATTTAATTTTTTATTCAAAAAAGTCCAAAAAGAATAACTCTTTTTGGACTTTTTTTATTTTTTTAATCAAGGTCAATGCATTTAAAACATTCTTTTGTACCAAGGTTGTTTCTCTAATTTCTCACCATAGCCATAACCATAGCCATAATAACCGTAGTATCCATAGCTTCCTTTTGAAGGATCGGTGTCATTAAGAAGCATGCACATATTGGTCAATTTGTTTTCTTTATGTAGCGTATTTGGCACATGCAACATCCCCTTCTCTAATAAATTGGCACGAACTATATAAACAAAACAATCGGCATATTTGGCTAATAATAAAGTATCGGTAACCAAGTTAACAGGTGATGTATCGACAATGATATAGTCGTATTGCAATTTTAAATATTTAAAAAGATCTTCTACTTTTTCGCCCATTAATAATTCAGCAGGATTTGGAGGTATTACACCAGGAGGCAATATGTCGAAATTTTTAAATCCTTCCTGTCTTATAATTAAATCCTCAATTTTCAAATCTTTCGAAGACAAGTAATTCGTAATCCCCCTGTCGTCAGGTAATGCTACATATTCTTCCAATTTAGGGTTTCTAATGTCCATGCTCATCATCAATACTTTTTTGCCTGTTAATGCGAATGTAGCCGCAAGATTTACCGAAACAAAAGTTTTACCCTCTTTTGGGAAGGTAGAAGTAAGAAAAATAGTTTTGGCTTGGCCTTCAGGAACCTTAGCAAGCATAAATTGAAGATTAGTGCTAATAATTCGAAGAGCTTCTGCCGAGCTAGATCGGCTTTCCGATTTCATGACTTCATTAGGCGTATACGATTTTGGTAAATCTCCAATGAAAGGTATCGTTGTTTTTCCCTGAAGATCGAAACGGCTTTTAATTTTGTTGTTCAGTAACTCAATAACATAAAACAAAGAAAGAGGAATAAAAAGTCCTATCAACAAGGTAACTAAATAAATAGTGTCTTTATTGGGTAAAACGGGTATAAGCAACGCTTTTGGGGCATCAATAATTTTTGCATTTGATATTGAAGCAGACAAGGAAAGAGCTGATTCTTCTCTTTTTTGCAATAAATAAAGATAAAGTCCCTCTTTTACTTTCTGCTGCCTCGCTATAGCTTTAAATTGACGTTCCATCACTGGAATTTTTTCAATTTTTGATTTCAATACAGTTTCATTACCATGCAAATCTGCTTTTTGGTTGTTTAAATTAGTTTGAAATCGGTTCAAACCCGAAACAATATTAGATTTTAGGGAAGTAATTTGCTGCTCTATTCTAACTATGGCAGGATTATCAGTAGTAGCCGATTTGAGTATTCTGCTTCGGTCTAATACTAATTGATTAAAAGCATTAAGCAATCCATTAATATCACTCTGGCCGGTAAAAATATTATTTGGCAATAAATCAGAATAAGTACTTTTCTTAATTAAGTCTGACATAGAAGCAATTAAATTCAATTGAATATCAATGTCATCTAATTTTTTACTGGATTCAACAGACTCTTGACTTAAGCGACTCGATTCTGATTGGACATCGAATAAGACATCATTTGACTTCTTGAAACTCACTACATTCTGCTCTACCCCATCCAACTCTTGGGTAACTATTTTTAAACGGTTTGAAATAAAACTAGAAGTCTTTTCGAAAATAGCATTCTTATCGGAAATTGCATCTTGATTGTAATTGTCTATGAAAGCGTTTAAAAAAACCTCCGCTTTTTTTATTACTGGATCAACGATTGATAAAACTATAAATCCTGTAGCGGTAGGTGAAGGTGCTATTTTAAGCCGAGATCTAAAACCACTCACAACTTCATCTAAAGGTGAAACAACAATAGATATCTGTCTATTGTCTCTTTTATGTTGACCTATGCGATTTATTGATTTTTCAATAATCAAATCTCCGTAGGGGGTTTTAATCAACTCTCCAAATCTAAACTGTTTTTTATTATTTAAAATTATTTTTGACGATACCGATTCCAAACTAAAAGAATCTGGAGACTGTTCCAAATATTTTAGTTCTATTTTCGCAGCATAGAATGAATTTTTGAGATTGCTGAAATTAACTTGTATTGGTGGATTTTGAAAAAGTTCAGTATTTAAAACCCTGCCCTTTATTTGTAAAGAAACGTTCAAATTTAGCTTTTTAACCGTTTTTTCGACCAATGTCCTAGATCTCATTATTTCGATTTCATTGCTGACATTTTTGTTTAACTTCCCTATTAAACCTAAATCTGCTAAAACAGATAGTTCAGGATTAATTGATCCATTAGCATCCTTTACCATTATGGTAGTTGAGGCCTGGTAGCTAGGTGCAGTATAATATCGTAAATAGATAAAAGCTAGAGAGAAGCAAACAAATAAACTTAATAAAAACCATTTCCATTGGGTTAAACAATATTCTAAAAGAGCTTTTATATTAAAATCTTGTTCCAAATTTTCCGTTGCAATATTATTCTCCATTGATTTTATTTTCTAATACTGTTAAAAATTAAATACGTAAGAAAAGATGCCACTGCAGAAAATAAATAGATTATCTCACGAGATCTTGCAGAACCCTGTAAAACAAGTCGATTAGGCTGCACATATACCATGTCATTTTGTCTTAAATAATAAAAAGGAGAATTGATAAAATCAGCCTTTGTAATATCGACTCTATTATAGGTTATTACTCCATCTGTTTGACGTATAATCAAAATATTTTTTCTTTTGGCTTGTATTTTTAAATCCCCTGCTTTAATTAAGGCATCAACCAAAGTAAATCGTTCGGAATCAAAATTATAAATCCCTGGAGCAGCAACCTCACCTTGAACCGAAACTTTGTAATTCTTAATTGTAAGAGTAATCAGAGGTTTTTTTATATAAAGGGAAATTTTTTCGTTAAGCATTTTCATTAATTGTGTTCTGGTCAAACCTCCAATGGTTAACTTGCCCAATACAGGAAAATCGATAACCCCATTTACGTCAACTAAATAAGTTGAACCTGATTGTTGATTTGAGGATCCACTTTGTGTGAAGTTGTATGCACCTATATTGAATGGTTTTGAAATTTCTGGGTCATCGCAAGAAACACTGATCATAAGCAAATCATCGGGTTGGATTTTTATTTCATATGAATTAGTCATTTCTTTATTATTCATACTCTCAATATTCCGATAATAAACCATGTTTTTTCTGGCCACACAGGAAAACAGTATTATTGAAACTAATAATACTAAGACTGTTTTTTTCAATACAAAAAAATATTTCATGAATTTTAAGTTTTTAAGGTAACAAATGTAGCTATTCCATTTTGATTACAATTGAAAAACAAAAAAATTAACCCTAGATTTTATTAATAAATTTAT
>CANHNG010000118.1 GCA_947461915.1 Flavobacteriaceae bacterium | reverse complement strand
AGAAAAGAAATCCTTAAAGCACTGGAAACTATTACTGTTGCCGGCGAGGGAAAAAATATGGTAGAGAGCGGCGCCATTGCAAACGTGGTGACTTTTGGAGACGAAGTGGTGGTAGATTTGGTGCTGCACGTACCGGCAATGCACATCAGAAAACGCGCAGAGGACGACATTAAAAAAACCATACTTGAACTCGTTTCGCCAGAAGCTAAAATCAAAATAAACGTTAAAGTTGAAGCTCCCGAGAGTTCCGAAATTAAAGGAAAATCCATTCCCGGAATAAAAAATATAATAGCCGTTGCTTCCGGAAAAGGAGGCGTAGGAAAATCTACCGTTACGGCAAATTTAGCGGTGACGCTGGCCAAAATGGGGTTTTCAGTAGGGGTTTTGGATGCCGATATTTACGGTCCTTCCATGCCTATTATGTTCGATGTGGAATCCGAAAAACCAATATCGGTAAACGTGGACGGAAAATCCAAAATGAAACCCATCGAAAGCTATGAAGTCAAAATCCTATCCATAGGGTTTTTCACTTCTCCAAGTCAAGCCATTATTTGGCGTGGTCCGATGGCTTCGAAAGCATTAAACCAAATGATTTTTGATGCCGATTGGAGAGAACTGGACTTCTTACTTATTGATTTGCCGCCAGGAACCGGTGACATTCACCTTTCGATAGTTCAAGCCCTGCCCATAACAGGCGTAGTGGTTGTCAGCACGCCACAAGCGGTGGCACTTGCCGATGCCAAAAAAGGGGTTTCGATGTTTATGTCTGAGGCGATAAACGTGCCCGTTCTCGGAATTATAGAAAACATGGCTTATTTCACACCTGAGGAATTGCCAAATAATAAATATTACATTTTTGGAAAAGAAGGGGCTAAAAACCTTGCGGAAGATTTAGCAGTTCCGTTTTTGGGCGAAGTACCCATAGTGCAATCTATTCGAGAAGCTGGAGATTACGGTCGTCCGGCAGCCCTACAATCGGGCTCTGTAATTGAAACTGTTTTCGAAGAAATTACCAGAAAAGTGGTCGAGGAAGTGGTGAGCAGAAATAAAAATTTACCTGCCACCGAAGCAGTCAAAATCACAACTATGGCAGGTTGCTCTGCCGTAAAAAAATAGATTTTAAAGACGTGGATTTGGGATTTTAAAAAAGTCTAGCCATCTAATACTCTAAATTATGACAACAGAAGAATTAACGGCCAACATTGAAAAAGCGCTCGAAGAGATTCGCCCTTTTTTAAATTCTGATGGAGGGGATATCTCACTTGTTTCAATAACAGAAGGCAAGCATGTAACGGTTCGTCTCGAAGGAGCCTGCACCAGTTGCAGCGTGAATCAAATGACCTTGAAAGCGGGTGTTGAAACGACCATCAAAAAGTTTGCTCCACAAATAGAAACCGTTGTCAATATTGCATAAATTAGAATCGTCAGGAATGCTCACGATTTTCCCTTTCACCAAAATTACAGTAATAAAAATTACCCAATTACAAACAGTAAAAAATGGATGTATTAATAAAAATTAAAGACCGAGAAGGAGTTGTTCATGAATTACAAGCTCCTACTGATATGGCCATGAACGTCATGGAATTGTGCAAAGCTTACGAACTTCCTGTAGAGGGAACTTGTGGTGGGATGGCCATGTGTGCCTCTTGCCAATGTTATGTTCTTAACCAGGTGGCTTTACCGGCAATGGGCGATGAGGAAGAAGCGATGCTTTCGGAAGCTTTCTTCGTAAAATCAAACAGTCGATTGGGTTGTCAAATCCCAATTACCATGGACCTAGATGGCTTAGAGTTAGAATTGGCTCCAGAAAATTAATTAAAAAGCGTCCTATTCTAGAACAGGACGCTTTCTGATTTTTATAGGGGTTTAAGTAATTTATTAAACCAATTCCAAATTTTTGGTGATAGTTTCTTCAATGGCATCCCAAAGTCCAATTCGTTTCTCGAGCGCCAAAATCGAAATTTCTTCTACATCCTTCCATTTTTTTGCATCGGTGCCGCAAAGTTCGGTTATCATTTTCATCGCCATCGGGCCATGTTCATCGGCGTCCAATTCAATGTGCCTTTCGAAATAGTAAATCAATTTGCTTAAATCGGTTTCCGGAAAATTAGCTTGGAAGTTTTTAAGTATTGCTGTAAACATACTTGGGATTAAATCTTCCCTTCCAAAGGTGAAAGCAGCAGCGATTTCATGTGTTTTGCCTTCGTCAATTACCCTGAAGGTAAAGTCCAAAAAGGCTTTGATATTGGGATGTAAATCACTTGTTTTAATGGCGACGAATATGTTGTGAAGCGAATTGATTTCTGACAAAAAAGATTCAATTCCACTAGTGCTTGCCCCGCAGGCTTCCATCGCTTCCACATACATTTCATAATGACTTTGGTGGCGGCCATCTATCGTTAAATCCGTTTCCTCGGCAAGAACTATTTCGTTTATCAAATACCTTGTTTCTCGATTTTTTGTGGGAAACCAAGGAGTGGTTGTACAGGTTAATTTGGCTTGTAATGCTTTTAACAAAGACATAAAATCCCAAACGGCATACACGTGATTTTCCAGAAAACAATTTAAATCGGCAATGGTTTTTACTTTTTCGTACAACGGATGGCTCAACAACAGTTCTTTTTGGGGATGAATTGTGTTGTTTATGTTTTCTATATTCATGGATTAATTTTGGTGTAAAAATAAAAAAGCTTCTTGTTTCCTAGAAGCCTTTACTATTGATTTTATGAATACTTTAATAGTTGTTTATTACTATTTAAATGCAGAAATTCCGGTGATGTCCATTCCGGTAATCAATAAATGGATGTCGTGTGTTCCTTCGTACGTGATTACTGATTCTAGATTCATCATGTGGCGCATAATGGAATATTCGCCCGATATTCCCATTCCACCCAGGATTTGCCTAGCTTCACGGGCAATAGTTAGGGCCATATTTACATTGTTTCTTTTAGCCATCGATATTTGAGCTGTTGTGGCTTTTCCTTCGTTTTTCAAAACACCCAAACGCCAAGTCAGCAATTGCGCTTTGGTAATTTCGGTAATCATTTCGGCTAATTTCTTTTGTTGCAGTTGCATTCCGGCTATAGGTTTGTCAAATTGGATTCTTTCCTTGGCATAGCGCAATGCTGTGTCATAACAATCCATCGCAGCCCCTATGGCGCCCCAAGCAATTCCGTAACGGGCAGAATCCAAGCATCCTAGTGGTGCACTCAATCCTGATTTATTGGGTAATCTGTTTTCTTTTGGCACTTTTACATTATCAAAAATCAATTCGCCAGTTGCCGAAGCGCGAAGCGACCATTTATGATGTGTTTCCGGAGTTGAAAATCCTGGCATGCCCCGTTCCACAATTAATCCGTGAATTCTTCCTGTCTCATTTTTCGCCCAAACTATGGCAATATCAGCAAACGGCGCGTTAGAAATCCACATTTTTGCTCCATTTAATAAGTAATGGTCGCCCATATCCTTAAAGTTGGAAATCATGCTTCCGGGATCAGAACCGTAATTGGGCTCGGTCAAGCCAAAGCAACCCATCAATTCTCCCGATGCCAGTTGGGGTAAATATTTTAGGCGTTGTTCCTCGGTTCCGTATTTCCAAATGGGATACATCACCAAAGAAGATTGCACCGATGCCGTGGAACGAACACCGGAATCGCCCCGTTCAATTTCCTGCATAATCAAGCCATACGAAATTTGGTCTAAACCTGCCCCACCGTATGCTGATGGAATATAGGGCCCAAAAGCGCCTATATTGGCCAAGCCTTTGATGATTTGCTTTGGGAATTCAGCTCTTTGGGTGTAGTCTTCAATGATTGGCGAAACTTCACGTTTTACCCATTCGCGTGCGGCATCACGTACTAATTTATGTTCATCCGTCAATAATTCGTCTAGATTGTAATAATCTGGAGCTTGAAATAAGTCTGGTTTCATAATTTATTTCATTGTGAGCGCAACGCAGAGAAACGAAGCAATCTGTTACTTATGGTGTTACAAATCTACATAAAGAAATATAACAAAACAAAGTCTTAAAGTTATATTTAAAAAACTGATGGAATTATGATTTCGAGTTTATCCTTGATTTCGAGTTACATCTTCAAGTAGAAATCCTTTGTCAACTCAATATATTCATCCGTATACTCGTGTCTGTTTATTTCAATAACCAACTCATCGGCAGTTAAAACAGCCAATTCATATCTTTTGAATGCCAATAAACTTCTCACAATTGGGGTTTTATGTGACCCTTTTACCCGAGTAATTTTAACGGGATACAATTCGGCTTTGGCGCACAAGTCAATGAAATTTTCTTCCTCTTTAAATGGAATGATCACTGTAAAAATTCCGTCCTCGGAAAGCAACAAGGCAGCGGCTTCAATTAAATCCTCGAAAGGCATGGCGTCTTGAAAACGGGCCAAATCGCGTTGAGGATTATCTGTTTTGTAATCTTCGTTATAAAATGGAGGATTGGAAACTATTAAATCGTATTCATCTTCGGGTTCTTCGACGAATTCGTCCAGGGCAGCGTGAAAACAAAACAATCGATCGTTCCATGGGGAATTTTCAAAATTATCAGTGGACTGTTCATACGAATTTTCGTCAATCTCTAGAGCGTCAATCTGGCTTGCTGAACTTCTTTGCGCCAGCATCAACGCTATGATTCCGGTTCCGGTTCCAATGTCTAAAATACTGCGAGGATTATTTTCAATTGGTGTCCAAGCTCCAAGTAAAACTCCGTCAGTGCCAATTTTCATAGCACATTGATCTTGTTCAAGCGAGAATTGTTTGAATGAAAACATTTTAATTGATAATTTACAATGGATAATTGATAATGAAAAGTGTAGTTTAGAAAGAAGATCCCTAGCCCTTATGGTGGTGATGTCCTTTTGTGCCGTTGTTCGGCATAAAAGATTTAACGAACAGCAGGCTATAGCTCCTAATAATTATAAATTGTAAACTATCGATTGTCAATTATAAATACATTTCAATCAATCCTTCCGGCAAATCCATGATAACTATTTTGTTTTCCCTGTCAATTTTTACAAGGAAATGGTCAATCATGGGAATAAGAATTTCTATTTCGCCGTTTAGCACTTCGAACAGCGGTTGTGCCGTAGAATCATTTATGGATTGAATTTTTCCAACCACACCAAGTCGTTGGTCTTCGACTTCAAAGCCAATTACTTCGTGAAAGTAGAATTTATTGCCGGTAAGTTTGGGCAACATTTCTAAAGGAAGGTAAATGGCATTGCCTATTATAGCATCGGCATCTTCCTCAGTATTCATATCTTCAAAACGAATTCTAAGAAAGTCGTTTTTGTGAAGGGAACAGCTTTCAATAAAAAAAGGAACCAAGTGTTTGTTGCATTCAACAAACACTGATTCCAAGTTTTCGTATAACTCAGGTTCGTCCGTATCTAAATAGGCAAGAACTTCCCCTTTAAAGCTAAATTTTTTTGCGATTTTACCTAAATAGAAACAATCTTCTTTACGCATCGTCGCTTGAAAATTATGCCTCTGTAGTTTCGTTGTTTTCTTCAGCAACTGGAGCTTCTTCAGTAGCAGGAGTCTCTTCAACTTCGGCAATTGGAGCTTCTTCGGCAACAGGAATTTCTTCAATTTCAGCAACTGGAGCTTCTTCAACAGCAGGAGTTTCTACTTCTGTAACCTCTTCAGCGGCAGCTTCTACTTCAACCTCAGCAACTTCTTCTTCAACAGCAGGATTGGCGGCAGCAATAGAATCTGCTTCAGCTTGTGCAGCTGCAGCTAAACGTTTTGCATTCACTTCTTTTTCTGCTTTCAAAGCTTTCGTTTTTGCATCGGCTTGCGCTTTTGTCAAACCTTCTTTTTTGGCATCTACTTTTCCTGATTTAGCTTCTAACCATTCCGCTAATTTTGCATCAGCTTGTTCTTGGGTTAGAGCTCCTTTACGGATCCCGCCATCAAGGTGGTGTTTTAATAGCGCACCTTTGTAAGAAAGGATAGCTTTAGCTGTTTCAGTAGGTTGAGCACCATTGTGCAACCATTTTACTGCGCTATCAAGATTTAAATCGATAGTTGCAGGATTTGTGTTTGGATTGTAAGTACCAATTTTTTCTAGGTATTTACCGTCTCTTTTTGAGCGAGCATCAGCTGCTACAACCCAGTAAAAAGGTTTTCCTTTTTT
>CANHNG010000117.1 GCA_947461915.1 Flavobacteriaceae bacterium | reverse complement strand
CCCATATCTTTAATTACATAATTTCCTAAAACCATCGCAGCAAGAACAGTTGCAACGTAAGACCCAAACAAGTCAGCTCCCATTCCAGCAACGTCACCTACGTTGTCTCCAACGTTATCTGCAATTGTAGCAGGATTTCGTGGATCATCTTCCGGAATACCCGCTTCAACTTTACCTACTAAATCAGCTCCAACATCGGCCGCTTTGGTATAAATCCCTCCCCCTACACGAGCAAATAAAGCAATAGATTCTGCTCCAAGAGAAAAACCGGCTAAGGTTTCCAAAACGATAGTCATTTTTTCAGTTCCATCAGCACCCCAAACTCCATCCATAAAATAATGAAAGAAGAAAATAAAGAAAGCAGTTAAACCAAGTACTGCCAATCCGGCAACACCAAGACCCATTACGGTTCCGCCACCAAAAGACACTTTTAAGGCTTGTGGCAAACTGGTTCGAGCAGCTTGAGTAGTTCTTACATTCGTTTTAGTAGCGATTTTCATTCCCATATTTCCAGCCAAAGCCGAAAAGAAAGCTCCAAAAATAAAGGCTACTACTATTAATATGTTTGTTGTAGGCACTACAAATGAAATTCCAGCCAAAACGATGCTAGCTAATACCACAAAAATAGCCAAAAGCCTATATTCTGCTTTTAAGAAAGCTAAGGCTCCCTCGTAGATATAATCTGATATTTCTTTCATTTTGCCGTCTCCAGCGTCTTGTTTTAGAACCCAAGCTCTTTTGAAGGCCATAAAAGCGAGTCCGATGAGTGCCATTATAATTGGCACATAAATCATTATTGTATTCATAAAAATAAACTTAAAAAAAAATTTTGGGTAATAAAAGTACAAATTTAAGGGTGCAAACGTACCATAAACAAATTAAAAAAGCAATATTCTAACACAAGAATATTGCTTTTAATGAAAAAATAATGTAGAAAAATTATTTAATGCTAAATAACCCCTGAGGTTTATTGGGAATTTGCTCAAAACGCTCGGTACATTCTTGAATAATGGAAAACGCTTCTGCTGCGTCTCCCCATCCTTCAACGTCCACTACTTTGTTTTCAAGATCTTTATACACTTGGAAGAAATGTTCAATTTCTTTCAACAAATGCTTATTGATGTCGGACAAGTTATTTAACGAACTCCATATCGGGTCTGAAACTGGCACACAGATTATTTTATCGTCTGATCCTTTGTCATCAGCCATGTGAAAAACACCTATTGGCTTTACTTCCATCACGCAGCCCGGAAAAGTAGGCTCGTTGATCAAAACTAAAACATCCAATGGATCGCCGTCTAAGGCCAAAGTTTCAGGGAAAAATCCGTAGTCTGCCGGATACATCATGGAGGAGAACAACATTCTGTCGAAACGTATTCTTTTGATCTCAAAGTCGTATTCGTATTTGTTTCTACTCCCTCTTGGTATTTCGATTAACACATCGAAAGTGGTGATTTTGTCTGCTGCCATCTTGCTTTTTTTCTTTATTTTATGTTTGCAAAATTAAGCAAACCATCTGTTTTTACAATGAAAAACTGTTCTTTTCGTCTATTACGATTTCGCCCTATTGCGGAAATTAGCCGAGCTTTTTTAGGACCTAAACAAGGACACTATTCTGGAACGAATCTAAAAATATTAGGGATCGGGTGGTTCTAAAAATAAAACCCAAACGAACCCTTTACAGCAAATTTTGCAGCCTCGGGGCTGTTGAGATAATTCCCTCTCCAAGAAAAATCAATTCTAAAAACCTTAAAAATATTCCCAATCCCAGCACTGTATTCCCAATAGGGTTTCTCGGGCGCCTTGTAGTCGAATCCCGAAGCATTGATGGTTTTGTTGGCATCTGAAATGGTTCCGTAAACTGCTTTTATGCCCATTAGTTCTCTCCAATTCAGTTTCCGCATAAAAGGAATTCTAGCCAACAATCGCCCTTGAAAATTATGATCCCATTGAAAAGTGACATATTGATCAGAGACAAATTCGTAATAATTAAGATTGCTAAAGGTATTGCCAATTATAAAATAAGATTGATTTCCAGGAATTACATTTAAAAGCCCTAATGGAACGATACCGTATGTTTTTCCTAATTCTATTGTTAGATTAGTTCTTCCTAATGCGCCAATTAAAAGTGGTTGTCTGCAATACAATTGTAATTTTCGATAATTAAAATCACTTCGCAAGAAGTCTTTAAACCCCTCACTATAATTGATAAAAACCCTAGTATATGGACTAGCAACGTCCCTACGTTCTACTCCATAACCATAGGTTTTTCTTTTTGGAGTATATTCAATTTGGAAGTACAATTCGGATTGAAGTACCTTTGATTTTGATATAGTATGCGCATCATCAGCATAATAATCCAAACTAAAACTTGGTGAAGCCGACAACAATGTTCTATAAGAAAATCCGGTTTCAAAAACCAAATTCTTTATTGGCTCTACCTCAATAGACGCATTTGTCAAATTTACATTTGTTAATTTTCCATTAGAACCCGAGGTAAACAAGCCCGCAGACGCAAAATTGCGTCCCAAAATATCATTACTAGTGGTCAAACTGGCTCCTATTTGTTCAATATCGCGTCGGGTGCCTCCTGAAACAATTATTCGATTTTTCTTATCAATCATCCACTTACCAGAAATACCATATTTCACTTTGTTGTCTTTTACCCCATAAGCAGTATAAGCTTGTATACGAAAAGGATCATTGGGGCCAAAAAACGTTCTGGCTCCTACTCGGGTTCTAAATCCTTCTACTTCATTATAGCCGAAAGTAGAGAAAACAGGTCCGTATTCAAAATCTTTAAAATTAATGTATCCTTTACCTATAATAGAAGCTGCACTATAAATCTGATTAAAACGTTTGACCGTCTTCAGCGTATCAATAAGTTTATAAATTCCCTCCTCATCTTTGTTTAATTTTTCAAAACGGTTTTCGTGCCAATATTCGTTTGATTTTGTAAAAACTTCATTGTCAATAAAGTTGACTTCCTCTTTATAAAAAGCAAGAGGTTTGGGTTTATTGAATTGATGATCGCGATACAAAGTTGTTCGTTTCCCGTATATTCCTTTTGAATCTTCATTTTTATTAAACGCAAAATCAGACATAATATAATCTCGAGTCAATAAAAAAACCGAGTCATTCATCACCTCAAATTCTTGCTCGATATAAATATCTTTTACCCAGTTAATGTTGGCGCTTTTAGTAACAGCCATGTTGATTTTCTTAATAGCAAATGTACTATCGTTAACCCAAAAATCGCCTTTAAAAGTCAACTCGTTTTTTCGTCTTGGATAAAAAACAATATTGTAGCACTTTTTGTTATCAATTTTCGCCGTGTCTTTTAGCACATAATTATACACATCAATTCCTGTTGTAGATAAAGGACTGGTAAAACTTTTGTCGAAAAAATGCAGGTAATTATCATAAATATTATACTCACTGTACAAATCTTTCATAAATATATTCACCCCATCCCCATTTCGTAATCCCGAATTTTTATTGGCATTCAAAATGCTCTTTTCTTTTTTCAACTGATTGTCTCCATATACATCATACAAAGACTCATTGATAAATATGGGCAAATAGGTTTTTCCTGTAATTCTTGATGTATCAACCTGTTTAAAAATAAATTCCATCCCTTTGAAAAGCTTTTTTTTCATGAAGGCACTATCAATCGTATTCATATCAAATTCGATTTTCTCATACTTTTGGAACTGGTACTGATGAAACAAGGTTAAGCCATTTTTACGTTTATGCTCCCAAATCTTACGAAGAATATCCAAAGCTGGGTTATTCTTTTTTGATTTTTTTCCGCTAAAAACAACGACTTCCTTTAAAGACTGTATTTCTCTTAATTGAATCTTAAAGTTATAGTTGATCTCTTTATCTAAACGTATTTCGCTATCCGAAAAACCTGTAGCTGAAACAACAAGAAGAGTATCATCTTTTGGGGACTCAATATAAAAATGGCCTTCTTCATTTGAAACTACCCCTGAAGTTGAGTGTTTAAACCCTACATTTGCAAAAGGAATAGGCTGATTTGACTTATCCACAATAATACCACTCACTTTTGTTTGCGAAAAAAGTGTCGAAAGTACAAACAGAAAAAAAAGCTGTAAAAATATTTTTTTTTTCATATTCAAAAAAAAACTTCATCAAGATTTTCTGATGAAGTTTCAAATATAGTTATTTATAATTGTCAATTGAAAATTGCAATTATCAATTATTTTATTTTTTGTAAAGCACTTTTTTTACTGCTTTCACAACGTCGGCGGCATCTGGCAACCATTCTTTAAGCAATACCGGTGAATAGGGCGCCGGAGTGTCGGCAGTGGTGATTCTTTGAATCGGCGCATCCAGAAAATCAAAAGCACGTTCTTGTACCATATAGGTAATCTCAGAAGAAACACTTGCAAAAGGCCAAGCCTCTTCAAGAATTACCAATCGATTTGTTTTCTTTACCGAAGTCAAAATCGTTTCATTATCCATAGGACGCACCGTTCTTAAATCGATAATTTCACAAGAAATCCCTTCTTTTGCCAATTCATCGGCAGCGATATAAGCTTCTTTGATTATCTTCCCAAAAGAGACGATGGTCACATCAGTACCTTCCCGTTTTATATCGGCAAGACCAATAGGAATGGTATATTCCCCGTCTGGCACTTCGCCTTTGTCTCCGTACATTTGTTCGGATTCCATGAAAATTACGGGGTCATTATCGCGAATCGCTGATTTCAAAAGCCCTTTGGCATCATAAACGTTAGAGGGAACCACCACTTTGAGACCTGGGGTGTTGGCAAACCAATTTTCCAGAGCCTGTGAGTGGGTTGCCCCTAATTGTCCTGCCGAAGCCGTTGGGCCCCGAAAAACAATCGGCACATTAAATTGACCACCGGTCATTTGACGCATTTTGGCTGCGTTATTGATAATTTGGTCAATCCCAACCAAACAGAAATTGAAGGTCATGTATTCTACAATCGGTCTACAACCATTCATTGCCGAGCCCACCGCGATTCCCGTAAATCCCAGCTCTGCAATAGGAGTGTCAATGACTCTCTTTTCGCCAAATTCCGCAAGCATTCCCTTAGAGGCTTTATAAGCACCATTGTAATCGGCAACCTCTTCACCCATCAAGTAAATAGACTCATCGCGACGCATTTCTTCGCTCATCGCTTCGCAAATTGCCTCTCTAAATTGTATCGTTCTCATAGTTGTATTGTTGTATTGTGTGATTTTCGAACGGCAAAAATAAATATTTTAAACTACTTAAAAGCATAAATATCTTTAAAATAATTGAGGTGTCGGGAAAAACCACTCCTGAAGTTTCCGGAAACTATATCGTTTGCTTTCGAATCGACTTTTTCTATCCCAATTGTTTTGTAAAAATGTCTAAAATTAGAAACGCAACAATTTAGGGCAGGAATTTGTGACTTGTGCATGTATTGTGCGTGCATAGTAAATTATTTCGATTATTTATTCTAATTTTGTAGGACCAATTAAGAAAAAATTGACCTATGAAAATACTGGTTTGCATCAGCCACGTTCCTGATACTACTTCAAAAATTAATTTTACCAATGGTGATTCCCAATTTGACACGAATGGCGTGCAATTTGTAATCAATCCCAACGACGAATTTGGCTTAACCCGCGCTATTTGGTTTCAAGAACAACAAGGCGCAACGGTTACCGTAGTAAACGTTGGCGGACCAGAAACAGAGCCTACCTTGAGAAAAGCATTAGCCATTGGCGCGAACGAAGCCATTCGCGTGAATGCAACTCCGGCAGATGGATTTTTTGTGGCCAAACAACTTGCCGAGGTCATAAAAAATGGCGCATACGATATCATTGTTGCGGGAAAAGAATCATTAGATTACAATGGCGGAATGGTTCCGGGAATGATTGCCGGGATTCTTGGCTATAATTTCGTGAATTCTTGCACTGAGATAAAAGTGGAAGGCTCTAACGTAAAAGCCATCCGAGAAATTGACGGCGGGAGAGAAACCATTTCAACCACTTTGCCCATAATTATTGGTGCACAAAAAGGATTGGTGGAAGAAAAAGATTTACGCATCCCCAACATGAGGGGAATCATGACGGCCAGAACAAAAACGCTAACTGTCCTAGAAGCTGTTGCTGCTTCGGTGAACACCAAAGCCATAAAAT
>CANHNG010000116.1 GCA_947461915.1 Flavobacteriaceae bacterium | reverse complement strand
TTATGTAATGCATGGAGGAGCGAGAAACCTATCAAATGAAGAAACAACATATACAATATCTTCAAAAAACATTACTGATCAGTTTGCCGCAAATGTTGATGCCTCCAATAAAAAATATCTTGATAAAGCCATTGCAATTAACGGAATCGTTACTAATGTGAACGGAAAAGAAGTGATTTTGGACAATTCGATTATTTGTAATTTGAAAGAGGTGGATGCCTCAATCCAAAAAAATCAAAAAGTAACTTTAAAAGGTAGGGTGGTTGGCTATGATGATTTGATGGGCGAAATAAAATTAGATCAGTGTTTTAAAGCATTGTAAATTCAAACAAAAAATTCACAATTTAAATTAAATGAAAATGAGAAAATTTTTAACTTTTGTATTGGTTTTTTTTGTCATTGGCTTCGCCTCTGCGCAAGATGATTTGTTGAATCAACTAGACGCTGAAAAGTCAGATGTTAAAGAAATCGAAACTTCTGCCTTCAAAGGCTTGCAAATTTGTAACATGCAATCCACAAAATTAACAGCCAAGGGAGAATGGTATATGCTTGTATCTCATCGTTTTGGTGACTTGACAAATGGATTCGATAATTTTTTCGGATTGGATAATGCTTTAACAAAATTTGGGGGAATCTATGGAGTTAGCGACTGGTTGTCTTTGGGTGCTTCAAGGCAGACTTACCATAAAACTTATGAGTTGACCGCGAAATACAAGCTGGCCAATCAAGAAATAAGTGGTTTTCCGGTAACTATTGTAGGTTACAATACAATGGATATTAACAGTGAATTAAAAAAAGCGGCAAATCCAGGGGTAAAATTCAATCACCGTTTGGCTTATACTACTCAATTGTTGATTTCAAGAAAATTTTCCGATTCTTTTTCACTTGAAGTAACACCAGTTTATTTACACAAAAATTTATATGAATACGGATTAGAGCAAAAAGATCAATTTTTTATTGGATCTGGTGCCAGATATAAAGTAGCCAAACGTATGAGTGTAAATTTAGAATATGCAGCCCGAGTAGGAACTCCGGAAGGTTTTACATCATCCTATCATAATCCGCTAACTCTGGGATTGGACATTGAGACAGGGGGGCATGTTTTTCAATTGGTATTATCCAATAGCCAGCCTATGAATGATGTTGCAGTTTATTCAAACACCATGGGCGATTGGAATGGTGGGAGCATTTATTTCGGATTTAATATGTACAGAGTTTTTTAAATAAATAAAATAATTAAACATGAAAAAAGTAATAGTATTTTTAATGATATTGACCATTAGTTCTATTTTAACTTCTTGTGAGTCAACTACATATTGTGATATTTCGTATGTTGCTAAACCTACCTTTAATGCAAATATTGGACCTATAGTTCGTTCAACTTGCGCGGGTTGTCACAATCAAAATAATTCTCCGAGGATTCCTTTAGAAACTTATGAACAAGTTAAAGCCGCAATTATAGACAACGATTTAATATGTTTAATAGACAAACCAGAAGAATGTTTTTATGGCAAAGACAAGATTATGCCACAATCAGGAAGAATGCCTGATTGTACAGTAGATATGTTCAAACTTTGGCAAACTCAAGATTACCCTGAAAATTAAAATTCATAAAAAATGAAAAAGAATATTTTCATACTCAGTTGTGTGTTTTTAAGCACATTCGGTTTTGCACAAAAAATGATGACCCGTACGGGTGAAATAAAATTTGAGGCATCCATGCCTGCCTTCGAGGAAATTGCAGCGAAAAACAATACGGTTTCTGCTATTTTGGATAAATCAACCGGAGATCTTGCAGCCTTGGCTTTAATTAAAGCATTCAAGTTTAAAGCACCATTAATGGAGGAACATTTTAATGAAAATTATATGGAATCTTCCAAATTTCCTAAGGCGACCTTCAAGGGGAAAATTGTAAATTTTGATGCCTCAAAAATAACCTCTAAAAAAACAGATTTTGATCTAGAAGGGGATTTGAATATACACGGAGTTACTAAAAAGATTAAAACCAAAATAACCCTTGTTGCGAATACCGGAAAGATTACAGCAACAAGCAATTTGATTGTCAAAGCCAAAGATTACGCTATCGAAATCCCCAGTTTAGTTAAAAGTAAAATCGCTGAAGATATCAAGATTGGAATCAATTTAGTGCTTGAAAATAAATAAGATAAAAAAAATTATATTATGAAATCAAAATTAAATACTTTTTCTGGAATTGTGTTGATTCTATTTTTTTCAATAAATAGTATTGCTCAGACAGCGGGTACTTTAACGTTTACTTACAATCAACCCCAACCCACAAACCCCTTACCAAATCAAGGTATAAAGAATATTTTAGCGGTTTGGATTGAAAATAGTACAGGGACTTTTATAAAAACAAAATATCGTTTTGTTGGAACGGTTACTAAAGATCATTTGCCAACATGGATGGTTAAATCCGGTGGAGTAGCTCCAATTGGATCAGCTTTAGGTAATGCTTTACAAGCAGCTTGTAATGTTACAGATGCTATAACAGGAGCAACTTGTACATCAACAGCGACAACTTCAGGGGTTTTTCCTACGGGAGCTATAAGACCTACAGCTTTTGGAACAAAAACAATTACTTGGGATGGAAAAGATACTAATGGTACAACTGTAGCTGACGGTGTATATAAGGTATGGGTAGAAAGTTCATGGTATGATAGTGGTTCTGATAATTATCATAATACTATTTCTAGTTATTCTTTTACAAAAGGTCCTTTATCGGCAAAAACGACAGCTATTGGAGATACTTATATGAATACTATAGTAATGGATTGGGTTGCTACTGGACTCGGTGTTGCTGATAATGTTTCCCCAAATACTCAAGTGGTTATTTCTCCAAATCCAACTCAAGGGATATTCAATATTGATTTCAAAAATGAAATTAAGAGTATCAAAATAGCGAATGTTCTTGGTCAGGTGGTGTATGATGAAAAAGAAATGGTGATGACAGCCGGAACGACTAAAAGTATTAATCTTTCTAGTTTGGAAAACGGAACTTATATTGTCAATGTTTCCAATGATGAGGGAAGTTCAAGCTATAAGGTAATTTTAGATAAATAGTATTTTCAATCCCGTAATCTTATCAAAGCATCATCCATTGGTTGATGCTTTTTTTATTCTTCAGCATCCGAAACAATTGATTTTAAGCCAGTGGTTTCGTAAACCTGATAATTTCCTTTGTCATCCGAATAAATTAAATAAGCTTGTAATTCTGGGTGTTTCTGTAAAAACACTTTCGATTTTTCGAGTCCCATCACTAAAATACCGGTGGCATTGGCATCGGATGAAATGCATTCTTTGGCAAATACAGAAGCACTTAACAAGTTATTTTTTGTAGGGTACCCTGTTTTTGGATCGATGTGATGGGCATATTTTGCTCCATCCTCAATTGTAAATCTGCGGTAATTTCCGGATGTTGCAATGGCTAGATTTTTAAGTTTTACAATTGCCTTTAGTGGGTTTCCGGATTCTTTGTTGTCAATGGGTTTTTCTATCCCAATAGTCCAATACTTGCCATCAGGTTTTTGGCCTTTGGCATAAACTTCACCGCCAATTTCTACGATGTAAGCAGTGATTTCCTTGGAATTTAAAAATTCAGAAACCACGTCAACGGAATAGCCTTGGGCAAAGGCGTTAAAATCTAAGGCTACACGTGGGTCTTTTTTGACAATTCGGTTGCCTTTTAATTTGATTAATTGAAATCCGACAAATTGAAGCATACTGTCAATTTTTTCTTTCTCTATTTTTTGCTTTTTTCCGGGTCCAAAACCCCAAGCATTTACCAATGGATAGACTGTGGGGTCAAAAGCGCCATTGGTATTTTTCCAAACTTCTTTGGCCTTATTGAAACAAGCTTTAAAGTATTTATCAACGATTACATTTTTTTGATTGGAATTGATTCTTGATATAATAGAAGTAGGAATATAGGTTGACACCGATTGGTCAAAATCGGCTAATATTTTTTCAATTTCAGGTTGCAGATTTCTATTTTGTTTATCAAAATAAGTGATATGATAGGTTGTTCCTTGGGCGTTTCCTTCGACTTTAATAGGTTCTTGTTGTGCATATGATACCGAATAAAATAGAATAAAACTAATTGTAAAAAGGATTGTTCTCATGAGTTCTCAAGCTTTTTTGTCATTCGTAAAGATATTATTTTCCGTGGTGGGTTCAAGTTTTAAAAATTGTAATTATTGAAAAAAATTTGACTGATTTAGAAGATAGTATGTATTTTTCGAAAGTTTAATCGGAGAAAAACTAATTTAATAATAGGATTTGGTTCGAAATATTTTTTTTTAAATTATATTCGCAAAAGCTATATTAATGCTATTTTTATCAAAGACTTAAGCAACATGATTTAAAAATGAAAATGCTATTTAAAAGTACCTATCCCAAGATTTTATTTTTGAGTTTATCATCCAGTATTTTTTTTGTGGGGCTCTATTTCGGACTTTATACCTATACTAATAGGGTTAAAAAACAAGTTTACAATGCCTCGAATGAGCAATTCGAAAGAGAATTAAATAATTTATTGATTTTAGATTCTAAACCTATTAACGTTGCCATAATTAACGATTCGAACTGGGATGAATTCGTATGGTTCATGAAAACAAGAGATACGAGTTGGTATAATAAAACCATTGGGAGTGAGCTAGATATTTATGGTGTTGATTACATGGGGACTTATGATTTAGAAGGGAATTTTATAATCCGAGTAGCTTCTCCACAAATAAAATCAATTGATTTCATTCCGAAAAATGCAATGAAACAACTCAATAAATCTAGGTTGAGTAGGTTTTATTTGAAAATTCCGGAGGGTATTATTGAAGTTTTTGGTGCCTCAATTCATCCATCAAATGATCCATTTAAAAAGAATACGAAGTCTTCAGGTTATTTTTTTGTGGCGCGACTTTTAGATAAAAATTTCTTCCAAAAAATAGAAAAATTAACTAATTCAGAGGTCAAATTTATTGAAAATGTTAAAAAAGAGGATTATGAGCAACATCATATTTATAGCCAAATAGTACTTAAAGACAATGAAGGCAAAGTAGTAAATAAATTATTTTTCAAAAGAAATTTTGAGGTTTATTTCGAAAACATGTTAAATATTTTGTACCTAATTTTTATCGCTTTTTTCATCAACTTGGTTATTAATTTTATTTATGTTAGAAAATGGATCTATAATCCACTGGATTTAATCACAAGAATTCTGCAAACCGGAAATAGGAAAGCAATACAAAAATTGAAATTGACCACGGGAGAATTTAGATCCATAGGCAACCTTTTTGAAGAAAATAACAAACAGAAAAAAGAATTGATAAATGCGAAGCTAAAAGCCGAAGAAAGCGATAAGCTTAAATCCTCTTTTTTGGCTAATTTGTCGCACGAGATCAGGACTCCAATGAATGCCATTAATGGTTTTGCTGATTTACTGATTAATACCAAATTAGACAAAAATGAAAAGTTAGAATATTTAAAAATTATTCAGAAGAGTGGGGCTAATTTGGTTTCGATTATTGACGATCTTATCGAAATGTCTAAAATTGAATCAAATCAAGTAATCCCTAATTTTACCACCCTTAATTTAGAGTCATTTATCGATGAATTGTATGATACTATAAAAGTTACTATTTCTAAATCTAAAAAAATAGATTTCGAGATCATAAAAAGTATTCATCCTGCAGCGCAGGATATTATAGTGGATGGAACTAAATTAAGTCAAGTTTTGGTAAATTTAGTGACAAATGCTATTAAATTCACTGAAAAAGGACATGTTGCTTTCGGATATGAAATTGATAAAAAAAATAAAAAAATTATATTCAAAGTAGAGGATACTGGACTTGGGATAGATGAAAAAAAGCACAAATATATCTTTGATCGTTTCAAAAGAGTTGACAGTGATATTTCTATACAAGCCGGTGGTTTAGGTTTAGGACTGGCTATTTCTAAGGCCTATGTCGAAATGATGGGAGGTGCAATCACTTTAAAATCTGCAGTTAATAAAGGGTCTGTTTTTTCATTCTCTATTCCGTTACGATATGACAAAGAACCAAAGAGTATTGAGAAATCCTTAAACAGTGCTGAAGTTTCTAAAGGAACTGGAGTAGGAACCATTTTAGTTGCCGAAGATGACAATCTTAATTTCTTGTTGTTTCAAAAAATAATTCAAGCCAGAAATCAT
>CANHNG010000115.1 GCA_947461915.1 Flavobacteriaceae bacterium | reverse complement strand
TTGAATTAACAGAGATTTAATTCAACCCAAAACTTCACGCATCGCTTTGGCTTTAAGCAAACATTCTTCATACTCCATTTTAGGAATGGACTGTGAAGTTATAGCACTTCCCACAGAAAACGAGGCGTATTTCTTTTCTTGATTGTATAAAATACTCCTAATAACAACATTAAAATCGAAGTCACTATTCGGCGTGAAATAGCCAACGGCTCCGCTATACAAACCTCTTTTGGTTTCCTCCAATTCCTCGATGATTTTCAACACCGAAACCTTAGGGGTTCCTGTCATGCTCCCCATTGGGAAAGTAGTTTTAATCACATCAGCAACTGTATATTGATGGTCTAATTTTGAGGTAATCGTAGAAATCATTTGGTGGACTTGCTCAAAAGAATAAATACCGCATAGCTCTTCTACTTTCACAGAACCTTTTTGGGCAGTTCGCGACAAGTCATTCCGAACTAAGTCAGATATCATAATGTTTTCCGTACGCTCTTTGGGATCTGAAGCCAATTCGCTTTTTGATTTTTCGTCTTCAATGGAATCTAGGAATCGTTTGGCCGTTCCCTTAATGGGTTGGGAAATAACCAACTCCCCTTCCTTCTTTAAATAGCGTTCCGGCGAAGCTGAAAGCAAAAAATGAGTGTTGTTTTTGAAAAAAACAGCCAATGGTGATTTCGAAATTTCATTCAGTTTTAAAAACTTTTCCAGAGGGTTGATGTTCGCATTATCAATGAAAAACTCCATACAGAAATTAGCTTCATAAATATCGCCCCGATGGATATGTTCTAAGATTTTAGAAACTTTGTTTATGTAACTTTCTTTTGAAATTCTTTGTTGAATTATAGGGATTTCTTGGCTATTGGCTCTTGACTCTTGGCCCTTAACTATTTCCTCAAAATCTTCTTCTACTTCATCATCGCACATGGTGAGATACTGAATCTCAATTTGATTCCCCTTCAGTGTAACTATTTTTTTGGGTTGGAAGAAAAACAAATCCGGAAAATCCAATCCATCAAAGTTATTGGAATGCAACACTTCTACATCATTTTTTAAATCATAAGACAAATAACCAAAAAGCCAGTCTTTGGTCGTTTGTTGATATTGTTTCAAGTCTTCGAAAGCGTTGTGATAATCCGTTTTTACCGAGGTAAAAGCATCCACAGCAAGCATACAATCATAACTGGAATACCGTTGCGGATAATCGTTACTATCCATGAAAATGACTTCTCGAAATTGTTGTGCCCAAGTCAATAATTGTTGTTTGAATTGGACAGGATTATCGATATGTTTTACAATTGATGTTCTCAGAAATTTAAATATTTAAAATCCAAAATTACGACAAATTTATTTTAAAATTTTTGCTATATTTATAATGCTATTAATCTTAAATACAACATGTTATGAAAATAACAATTATTATTACTAGAACTTTAATTGGGCTTTTGTTTCTAATGACGTCAATTGGCTTTTTTTTAAAACTTTTACCCGAACCTGAATTCACTGGGAATTTTAAAGCTTTCCAATTGGGTCTTGTTGCCTCTAATTATTTAATTCCTTTGGCAAAATCGGTTGAATTACTTTGCGGATTGTCATTTGTCACCGGTTTTTATGTAACCTTGGCAAATATTCTCATTTTCCCTGTTACCGTAAACATTGTATTCATCAATTTATTTCTTTGTCCAAAAGGAATTCCATTAGCCTTATTTGTGTTTTTTGGAAACTTATTTTTAATTTATAGTCATTGGAATAATTATAAAAGTTTGTTCGTGGCTTAAAAAAGTAAACCCGACAAGTTTTAAAGATTTGTCGGGTTTATAAATTGAATATGCTTTTCTAATTACACATGTAATGCTCTATTATCCGTTGCTGCTAATGCCGCTTCTTTTATCGCTTCCGCAAAAGTGGGATGTGCATGGCTCATTCTCGAAATATCTTCGGCAGATGCTTTGAATTCCATTGCAGTTACCGCTTCGGCAATCAAATCGGCGCAACGAGCACCAATCATGTGAACACCCAGAACTTCGTCGGTTTTGGCATCGGCAAGGATTTTAACAAACCCATCCAAATCTCCACTTGCTCTAGCTCTTCCTAAGGCTTTGAAAGGAAAACTTCCCGACTTGAATTCAACTCCAGCTGCTTTTAGTTGCTCTTCGGTTTGCCCTACCGCAGCCACTTCTGGCCAAGTGTAAACAACCCCAGGAATCAAATTATAATTGATGTGCGGTTTTTGACCCGCTATTATTTCAGCGACCATTGTTCCTTCTTCCTCGGCTTTGTGCGCTAGCATTGCGCCACGTACTACGTCACCAATGGCGTAAATATTGGGAACATTGGTTTGTAAATGATCGTTCACTTCAACCATCCCTCTTTCTGAAATTTTCACACCCGCTTTATCTGCATTCAAACCATCCGTATAAGGACGACGCCCTACCGAAACCAGAGAATAATCCCCTTCGAGAGTAATGGTTTCCCCTTTTGTATTTTCAGCCTGAACCATTACATTGTTTCCTTTTCGTTCAACAGATTTCACCTTATGGGAAACATAGAATTTCATTCCTTGCTTTTTCAAAACTTTCGTCAATTCTTTAGACAATGAAGCATCCATTCCCGGAATAATTCGGTCCATAAATTCCACTACAGAAACTTGCGCTCCCAATCGTAAATACACTTGTCCTAATTCAATTCCGATTACGCCACCACCAATAATAACAAGGTGTTTTGGCACTTCTTTAAGTGACAAGGCTTCGGTGGAAGTGATGATTCTATCTTTATCAATTTTTATAAACGGTAATGAGGATGGTTTTGAACCCGTTGCAATAATGATGTTTTTTGCCTCTATTGTTTCCGAAGTCCCGTCCGCTTTTGCAACAGCGATGTGAGTGGCGTCTATAAAGGAACCTAATCCATTAAAAACAGTCACTTTATTTTTATCCATCAAATAGTTGATTCCTCCTGAAGTTTGATCGACAACTGCTTGTTTACGGGCAATCATTTTTTCTAAATTCACTTTCACTTCTCCAGAAACCTCAATTCCATGATCAGCAAAATGAGCTACTTCACTATACTGATGAGAGGAAGATAATAACGCTTTTGAAGGAATACAACCCACATTAAGACAGGTTCCACCTAACGTGGAATATTTTTCTATTATAGCTGTTTTGAAACCAAGTTGCGCACAGCGAATTGCCGAAACATATCCTCCGGGACCAGAACCAATAATGACTACGTCAAATGAACTCATAGTTTGTGTGTTTTTTGTTTTAGTGATGCAAAAATATGTTTTTTTGTTTGAAGTCTGAAGTTAATATATCAAAGTTTCGACACAAATTAATGCTTTTTAGTTACCAAATTTAGATTTCCTGTCATTTAGAAATAACGACATATTTCAATGCTTCGGCCTTAGCTTCAGGAATTAATTTTTTTAAATTGGCAATTCTAGTCGCATCGGCGGGGTGGGTGCTTAGAAATTCGGGAGGTTTGTTTCCAGTGGCATTGGCAGCCATTCTTTCCCAAAATGTGATTGCTTGTTCGGGGTTGTAACCCGCAATTGCCATGAGTGTCAATCCTATTTTATCGGCTTCGGTTTCATGACTTCTGCTAAAGGGAAGCATCACACCTACTTGCGAACCTATTCCATAATATTCTTGCCACATTTTTTGTTTATCATCGCTTTGGTTTCCAGTCGCTAACGCCACACCTACTGCTCCAATTTGTTGTAATTGTGCAGCGCTCATTCTTTGCGCTCCGTGATTGGCCAGTGCATGAGAAACTTCATGTCCCATTACAGTTGCTAGGCCAGCTTCGTCTTTGGTTATTGGCAAAATTCCGGTATAAACTACAATTTTTCCACCAGGCATACACCAGGCATTCACTTCTTTATTTTCTATTAGATTATATTCCCATTGGTACTCTTTCAAATATTCGGCTTGTCCATTGGCCTTTAGCCAACGTTCCGCTGCAGCCTTGATTTTGATTCCGACTGCTCCTACACGTTTTGCATCGGCAGTGCCTGAAATTACTTTATTCTCTTTGAGAAATGTTCCATACTGCTGAAAAGAGGATGGAAACAACTCACTATTGGAAACAAAATTTAAACTCTTTTTCCCCGTAAATGGATTCGTGGCACATGAAATCACAATTGCCAAAGCACCAATAGAAAGTATTATTATATATTTTTTCATAACGTAGAAGTATCCTTTATTGTAAAATTAAAAAATTACTGGCCAATAATATGCAACTCAGTAAATTCTTTGCCAACGATTAAATAATTTTCATTTTCAAATTTTTGTATATCAAATGAAATTTGCTCGTTGTCAATTTCTATTTTTTTAACTTTGAAAGGCAATCCAAATAAATTAATTTTATACTTGGTGTAATTCGTGTCGTATTTCCCATCTTTATGCAATTGAATGATCAGCTCTTTTTCTTTTCCTGTAGCTTGAAAAGACAAAAAACTATATCTTCCTTTTTTATAATCGTAGCCGTCTTGGGCATCTTCGTAAACTACTGATTTTTCCTTTCCTTCTTTGTAATATACATCCAATGTCAATTCATCAAATTCCAATTCACCAACATATTGTTGTACCGGGTATTTTGGTATTATGGCGCCTGCTTTAACAAAAATTGGAATTTGGTCAAATTTAGCATCAACCCACATTTCTCTTCCTCCAGCAATTAATTCATTTGTCCAATAGTTATACCATTGACCACGGGGCACAAACATCCTTCTTCCTAATGAATTCGGTTCCAAAATAGGGCAAACTAAAATTTGGTTCCCAAAGATAAATTCGTCATTGCGATAATGGGTTTGTATATCATCTTGATCATAATATACCAAAGGTTTCAACATTGGAATTCCATCTTCGATATATTGCCAAAACATGGTATATAGATACGGTAATAATTGGTAGCGTAGGTTTACGAATTTTCGGGTAATATCGATAACTTCTTCATCAAATGCCCATGGTTCTTGATTGCCGTGATCGCCGGAAGAATGTGTTCTGCAGAAAGGATGAAAAACGCCCAATTGAATCCAACGCGCATACAATTCACCTGATGGTTGTTCCGCAAATCCCCCAATATCTGAACCCGTGAAGCCCATTCCGGAAATACACATTCTTTGCACTTGAATATTAGCAATCCACAAATGTTCCCAAGTAGCCACATTATCACCCGTCCAAGAAGAGGTGTAGCGTTGTGAACCTGAGTAAGCAGATCTTGTTATGACAAAAGGTCTTTTAGGGTAGGCAAATCGTTTCACGCCATGGTAAGTAGCTCTTGCCATTTGGGTGCCATATATATTATGTGCTTTTCTATGACTACATGGATTCCCATCGTAATCGTGACGTACATCCATGGGGAATGTTTTGTTAGGAACTTCCATAACAGCAGGTTCATTCATATCATTCCAAACTCCTTTTACACCAATATCTGAAACTAATTCTTTGAATAATCCAGCCCACCATTCCCTTACTTCGGGATTTGTATAGTCTGGAAAATTACATTCGCCAGGCCAAACTTTCCCTTTCATATAAGGTCCATCAGCTCTTTTGCAGAAATAATCTTTTTCTAAAGCCTCCTTATAAATGGAATACTCTTTATCTATTTTGATTCCTGGGTCAATAATCACAATTGTTTTGAAGCCATCTTCAGCTAATTCTGCCACCATTCTTTTTGGATCTGGGAAATATTCTTTGTTCCAAGTAAAACAACGGAATCCATCCATATAGTCAATATCCAAATAAATGGCATCGCACGGAATTTTTAGTTCCCTGAATTTTGAGGTAATCTCCTTTACATTACTTTCAGGGAAATAACTCCACTTACACTGGTGGTATCCTAGCGCCCAAAGCGGCGGCAATTCTGGTTTGCCAGTCAAGTCGGTATAGGTGGTAACTACATCTTGCATTTGAGGGCCATAAATGAAATAATAGTTCATTTCCCCTCCTTCTGCCCAAAAACTGGCGACATTCCTTCTTTCGTGACAAAAATCAAAATAGGTTCTAAAGGTATTGTCAAAGAAAATGCCGTAGGATTGTTTTTTTTGGAGTCCAATATAAAAAGGTACCACTTTGTATAAAGGTTCTTGATCTTTGTGAAAAGCATATTGATCAGTGGCAAAATTCTCCAATCTTTTACCCTTCAAATTCAGCTGGGTTGCTTTATCTCCAAGACCGTAAAAGCATTCGCCATCTTTTTAGGCTTTGCTCA
>CANHNG010000114.1 GCA_947461915.1 Flavobacteriaceae bacterium | reverse complement strand
TGATTTGTTCCTTCTGGATTTCCCAATACTTCTTCAAAATAATAGGCTCCAAAACAAGCCAATGTTTCTGCTTGGGATAGGTTTTGCAATTGGGCGAAAGCAAATAATTTGCAAGAACCAGAATTTTCCCCTGCTTCATTATGTTGCGTTCCATTTTCGAAAGCCGTTGGAATAAAATCGTAATTTTCCTCAATCACACTAATGGTTTCGGAGAATGTAATGGTGTTTGGAGTTCGTTTTAATTTTTCTAAAAAGGCGGCTATTGTCATCAATTAAATTATAAATCGGTTTGTTTTTTGTTCTCTTTGGTTGTTGTTTTTCCCCCAACGACCACCACGATTTCTCCTTTTGGGGGTTTGTTTTCGAAATGGGTCAACACCTCTCGAACGGTTCCGCGAACATTTTCTTCGTGTAGTTTGGACAATTCTCGTGAAACACAAATTTGTCGGTCTTCGCCAAAATAAGTGATAAATTCTGCCAAAGTCTTCACTAATTTATGGGGTGAAACATAAATAATCATGGTGCGAGTTTCTTCAGCAAGTGCCAAATATCGGGTTTGACGTCCCTTTTTGTCGGGCAAAAATCCTTCGAAAACGAATTTGTCGTTGGGCAAGCCACTATTGACCAAAGCGGGCACAAAAGCCGTTGCTCCCGGCAAACATTCGACGGTGATTCCGTTTTCGACACAAGCACGGGTGAGCAAAAAACCTGGATCTGATATGGCCGGTGTTCCGGCATCCGAAATTAAAGCAATAGTCTCTCCGGATTTCAAACGCGCGATTAAATTCTCCACCGTTTTGTGTTCGTTGTGCATGTGATGGCTGTGCATGTGCGTGCCAATCTCGAAATGTTTTAGGAGTTTCCCGCTAGTGCGTGTGTCTTCCGCCAAAATTAAATCGACCTCTTTAAGAATCCGAATCGCCCGTAAAGTCATGTCTTCGAGATTGCCTATTGGGGTCGGGACAATAAATAGCTTACCCATTTAATCGAATTTTTTCTCTATGATTTCGATAAAACGTTGTGAATAATCTTCCTTTCCTTCCCAACTATTGTAATCTGGTTTTACCATATCTTCAATAAAATTTTGAGCTTCCTCGAAACTATCGTAGGTGATAAGCTGGTTTAATACGCGATTATAGTCTTCATCGCTGTTGCCAAATAGGTGTTTCACAAAAGCAATTCGGTCGTTTAAATCTATCTTTATCCCCTTTGAAAGTGTTTCATTTAGCGAAACTGTTTTGGGTTCATTTTCGGTCAAAGCCATTTCGGAAATTTGATCCGTATCTGATTCCCAATCAATAGCTGATTCAGTTTCTATTGCAATTGCAGATGGAACATTTTCAACTGGGTCAACTTTGACAAAAAGAGTTTCGTTATAATTTTCGCCTAATAAATCGTCAAAGGATATTTGAACGGCCTCTTGCTTCTTTACAGGTTCTTCGTCGTATTCAACGTCCAATTCAAAAGCAGGTTGGAAACCAAAGTTATTTGATGTTTCTAATTCTTCGGATTCGTCAAATGTTATTTCTTCTTCCTCAAAATCCATTTCGGCAACTTCTTCAGCAACTTCCATGATTTCTTCTTCAGCGATTTCCTCTTCAATACTATCTGAAACTACAATTTCTTCTTTGGGATTGTTAATATTGAAATCAGACAGAATAGTATCTTCAAAAAAAGCTGTTATTTTTTCTACAATTTCCGCTTGACCAATAGTTGGTTTTGCTCCTTCAAAATGTTCCTCGACAAATCGTAAAACAGACAGTTTTTCATATAGTTTCTGTGTCTCAAGATACAATTGATTGATGTCAGATTTGTTTTTCATTTGCAGTACTTTATGCGCAATGCTTATCAAGTCGGCTTCCAGTTTTTTCTTCATAACTTTTGAAATTATAGTAAGTAAGGTGTGTCTTTTTTAATAAATTTGTTTTCGTTACAAAGTAATAAAAACAAATCCTTTTTAAAGCCTGAAAAATACAAAATGTTTCTCGAAAATACAGTAAATCATAAAGAACAATTTGGTTGGATCGAAGTTATTTGCGGTTCGATGTTCTCGGGTAAAACCGAGGAGCTTATCCGTAGGCTAAAAAGAGCGCAATTCGCCAAACAAAAAGTAGAAATTTTCAAGCCTAGCATTGATACCCGTTACCACGGTGAAATGGTGGTGTCACACGATGCCAACGAAATTCGCTCTACACCAGTTCCTGCAGCCGCAAACATTGCTATTCTGGCACAAGGTTGCGATGTCGTTGGCATTGATGAAGCTCAGTTTTTTGATGATGAAATCGTGAAAATTTGCAATGATTTGGCCAATCAGGGCATCCGTGTTATTGTTGCCGGATTGGATATGGATTTCAAAGGCAACCCTTTTGGTCCCATGCCAGCGCTTATGGCCACTGCAGAATATGTAACCAAAGTTCACGCCGTTTGTACCCGAACAGGAAATTTGGCAAATTACAGCTTCAGAAAAAACGATAATGATAAATTGGTCATGCTTGGAGAAACCGAGGAATACGAACCTTTGAGTCGAGCGGCTTATTTTTATGCAATGCAAAAGAATCAAGAAGATCACAAAAAAGCAACCGAAAAAAATAATAAAAATCAAGAGTAAACTTTGACTTCATCCATAAATAATATCGAAAAAATCCTTCACGCCAAAAGGTTTGGAGATGATACTAAAGGTATAATTGACAATATCTCTATTGATAGCCGCTCTTTGCAAAACAATGAAAAAACATTATTTTTTGCATTAGTGGGTCCCAATAATGATGCACATATTTACATTTCATCCTTAATTGAAAAAGGCGTACGGCATTTTGTTGTTACCCAAATTCCTGAAGGATTTTCAGGTAAAGCTACTTTTTTGGTTGTTAAAAACACCTTAGATGCTTTGCAACGATTCGCGTCGCATCATCGAAGTTTATTTAAATTTCCAGTTATCGGATTGACGGGAAGCAATGGCAAAACCATTGTCAAGGAATGGTTGAATTTTCTTTTAGGTCCGGATTTCAATATCATACGAAGTCCTAAAAGCTACAATTCGCAAGTTGGCGTGCCATTGTCGGTTTTGGCAATAAGCGAAAAACATAATTTAGGCATTTTTGAGGCTGGTATTTCTACTCGAAATGAAATGGAAAAGCTAGAAAAAATAATCCAACCCACTATAGGAATACTTACCAATATAGGCTCAGCTCATGATGAAGGTTTTTCAAACATAGGAGAAAAAATAAAAGAAAAACTGAAGCTTTTCAAACAGTCCAAACTGATAATTTATCAAAAAAATAAGGTTGTTGACGCCCTTATTAATCCAAACATCCAAACATTTTCCTGGAGTTTCAGTGATGAAACTGCGGATATTTTTGTTGTAAAAAAAGCTCTTGAAGACAAAGCTATTTTGCAAATTCAGTATGCCAAAGTCAATTTTGAAATACAGATTCCTTTTCAGGATGAGGCCTCTATTGAAAACGCCATTACTTGCTTAATGGTTTTATTGAGTTTTAAATACGATCAAAAAACAATTCAAAGCCGTATGCAATGGTTGTACCCTGTTGAAATGCGTTTGAAAGTCAAAAACGGAATCAACAACACAACACTGATTGACGACAGTTACAGTTCGGATTTTCAGTCGTTGAAGATGGCACTGGATTTTTTGGAAAGCCAAAAACAATACACAAACAAAACGGTAATCCTTTCAGATATTTTCCAAAGCGGTTTGTCGAACGAAGAATTATATACGAAAGTTTCCCAGTTGATTGCATCCAACAAAATCAAAAGGGTTATTGGCATTGGCGAGACTATTTCGGCGTTTAAACACAAGTTTGCTAACTGTGTCACTTTTAAAAATACGGCCGACTTCTTTTTAAATTTCAATTATTTGAATTTTGGCAATGAAACCATTTTAATTAAAGGGGCGCGTCATTTTCAGTTTGAAGAAATAGTGGCCGCATTAGAGGAAAAGACACACGAAACGGTTTTGGAAATCAACCTTAACGCCATCAGCCATAACTTGAGTTTCTACAAATCAAAACTAAATCCAAGTACCAAAATGATGGTTATGGTAAAAGCATTTGGTTATGGAAGCGGTGGATTTGAAATAGCCAAATTGCTCGAACACCACAAAGTGGACTATCTGGGCGTGGCTTTCGCCGATGAAGGAATCTCGTTGAAAAATTCCGGAATTATGTTACCCATAATGGTGTTAAATCCGGAAACAACAAGTTTTTCCGCTATAATTCAACATCATTTGGAACCTGAAATTTATAGTTTGAAAGGATTGAACGCTTTCCTGAAAATTGCCGAAAAGCGTAAGCTGAAACACTTTCCAATTCACATCAAACTCGACACTGGAATGCATCGTTTGGGTTTTGAAGAAGAAGATCTGGATGAATTAATTGCAACTTTAAAAGGAAACCAATTTGTAGCCGTTAAAAGTATCTTGTCGCATATGGCCACAAGTGATGATTTAGAACAACAAGATTTTGCACATGCACAGCTTCATTTATTTGAAAAATTGTCGGCAATATTGATGACTGAATTGCAAATAAAACCCATTCGCCATATCTTGAATACGTCTGGAATCAGTAATTTTCCGGAAGCGCAATATGACATGGTACGACTTGGCATTGGTCTTTATGGTATTTCCAATGATGCAGAAGAACAAAAATACTTGGAAAATGTCGGAACACTGAAATCTGTTATTTCTCAAATAAGAACCATTCAAGAAGGTGAAAGCGTGGGTTATGGAAGACGGTTTATGGCGGAAAAACCAACGCGAGTTGCCACGATTCCCATTGGTTATGCCGACGGAATTTCAAGGCTTTGGGGAAATGGCGTTGGATTTGTGACAATCAATAATCAAAAAGCACCCATCGTTGGGAGTATTTGCATGGACATGTTAATGGTTGACATCACCGAAATCAATTGTAAAGAAGGGGATTCTGTGATTATTTTTGGCGAAAGTCCAACGGTTTCTTTTATGGCTAAAAAATTACAAACAATCCCTTATGAAATACTTACCAGTATTTCGCAAAGAGTAAAAAGGGTTTTTTACAGGGAATAAATATAAATACGTATATTAGTAGTTCATTTTAATCTAAACAAAAATTATGGGAATGATTTCAGAATTTAAAGCTTTTGCCATGAAAGGAAATGTGGTAGATCTAGCCATTGGTGTAATCATTGGGGGTGCTTTTGGCAAGATTGTAAACTCATTAATTGAGGATGTAATTACGCCTCTAGTATTAAAACCCGCATTGTCAGCTGCTAATTTGTCCAAAATTGAAGAACTTACCGTTTTTGGGGGTGTTAAATATGGAATGTTTGTTTCGGCTGTGATTAACTTTATCATTATTGCCTTTGTCTTATTTATGATTATTAAAGGGATTAATGCTGCTAAAAAGAAAGAAGATCTCGCTGCTGCTATACCAGCTAGCCTAACTCAGGAAGAATTGCTTACTCAAATTCGAGATTTGTTGAAAAAATAATTTCCGCTACATTACCTATTCTAACTAAACCACGCTCCATAGCGTGGTTCTTTTTGTTGTATTTGTAACATTTTGTTGTTTTTTGTTAACACACTTGTTTTGACTTTAAGATTACTTACTTTTGCACTAGGAAATCAATATTCAAAATAAAATAATATAGTATGAAAATTGCAGTTGTAGGTGCAACCGGAATGGTTGGCGAGATCATGTTAAAAGTATTGGAGGAGAGAAATTTTCCTTACACGGAATTAATTTTAGTAGCCTCTGAAAAATCAGTGGGTAAAGTAATTGAATTCAAAGGACAAAAACATACCGTAGTGGGATTGCAAACGGCTGTTGATATGAAAGCAGACATTGCTCTTTTCTCGGCAGGAGGTCAAACTTCATTAGATTGGGCACCTAAATTTGCGGCTGCTGGAACAACTGTTATCGACAATTCATCAGCTTGGAGAATGGATCCAACTAAAAAATTGGTTGTACCAGAGATCAATGCCAATGAATTGACAAAAGCGGATAAAATTATTGCTAACCCAAACTGCTCTACCATCCAAATGGTATTGGCTTTAGCCCCATTGCACAAAAAATATAACATCAAACGTGTTATTGTTTCCACTTATCAATCCATTACTGGGACTGGTGTGAAAGCAGTAGAGCAATTCGAAAACGAGTGTGCAGGAATAGAAGGTGATATGGTTTATAAATATAAAATCAACAGAAACTGTATTCCACAATGCGATAGTTTT